>JBBRVT010000407.1:0-4203 GCA_038246615.1 Burkholderiales bacterium | reverse complement strand
TGGGCGCCCGTGTCAACACCGGGTCGGCACCGCGGTAGGCCACCACTGCCGTGCCCACGGCGGCCACCACCACCACCGCCGGCCCGCCCAGCACCAGCCACATCATGCCCACGCTCCACCAGGGCGTTGCCGTGGTGGTCACAGCGGCGGTTGCGGTGGCGGTTGCAGTGGTGGTGGCAGTGGTGGTTGAAGTAAGCCGGGTCACTGCGCCGGGGTAGGTCGTCTGGTTGTTCATCAGGTTCTCCTGGGCCGCCTAGCGCGGCACGACAAAGGTGGATTTCTCGCTCAACTCGGCGCCGCGGCTGGCATGGCCGTCGTCGTCGCTGCGGTCACCGTGCTGGCGCAAGTGAATCTGGAAGTGGATCACGTGCGCACCCGGCCCGGCCTGCGCGGCGGTTTCGGGCGGCACGCGCACGTTCAGGGTCACCCAGCGCGCTTCGGCCGGGGCCAGGCGGATCTCGGGTACGCGTTCGATCTTGATGTTCGGCAGCCCGCGCACCTCCACATTGAAGCGCTGCGGCGCTTCGGTGGCGTTCATCACCTGCAGGCGGAAGACGTTCTCGATCTCGCCATCCTCGACCACGCGTGCCAGCGACGCGCGGTCGCGCTCCACATCCACCCGGAACGGCTGGCGCGTGAGCAGGCTCCAGAGGAAGGCAGACACGATCAGGGCCAGCACGGCGGTGTACACCAGCACCC
Source organism: Burkholderiales bacterium (assembly GCA_038246615.1). Classification (GTDB taxonomy): domain Bacteria; phylum Pseudomonadota; class Gammaproteobacteria; order Burkholderiales; family Burkholderiaceae_C; genus Pseudaquabacterium. Next base: position 3,504 of record JBBRVT010000407.1, on the reverse strand, counting down.
GCGGGCGGAAGATGCGGCGCAGGCGCTGGCTGCGGCTGAGGTGCTGGTTCAGCCCGTTCTGGGTGTCGTAGCGCACCAGCCCCTTGGGGTAGTTCATCTTCTCCATCACGCCGTCGCAGACGTCGACACAGGCAGCGCAGCCGATGCATTCGTACTGCAGGCCGTTGCGGATGTCGATGCCGGTGGGGCACACCTGCACGCACAGGCCGCAGTCGATGCACGAGCCCAGGTTCAACTTGGCCGGGTCGGCCTTGCGGCTGCGCGAGCCGCGTGGCTCGCCCCGCTCGGCGTCGTAGCTGATGATCAGCGTGTCCTTGTCGAACATCACGCTCTGGAAGCGTGCGTACGGGCACATGTACTTGCACACCTGCTCGCGCAGGAAACCGGCGTTGCCGTAGGTGGCCAGCGCATAGAACAGCACCCAGAACCATTCCCAGGGCCCGAAGCCGAGCGTGGCGGCCGAGGCGGCCAGGTCCTTGATGGGCGTGAAGTAGCCGACGAAGGTGAAACCGGTCCACAGGCTGAAGCCGACCCAGGCGGCCTGCTTGGCACTCTTGCGCCACAGCTTGTCGACTGTCCACGGGCCGTCGTCCAGCCGCATGCGGGCGATGCGGTCGCCCTCGATCTTCTTTTCCACCCACATGAAGATCTCGGTGTAGACCGTCTGCGGGCAGGCAAAGCCGCACCACAGCCGCCCGGCCACCGCAGTGAACAGGAACAGCGCATAGGCCGAGATGATCAGCAGGCCGGTGAGGTAGATGAAGTCCTGCGGATACAGCACCAGCGGCCCGATGTAGAAGCGCCGCGCACCGAGGTCGAACAACACCGCCTGGCGCTCGTTCCACTGCAGCCAGGGCAGGCCGTAGAACAGCACCTGGGTCAACCACACCAGGCTCCAGCGCCAGGTGGCAAAGGACCCGCTGACGGCCCGTGCGTAGATCTTCTTCTGCTTCTGGTACAGCGAAACCACCGCGATGACGGCGTCGTCGCTCTCCAGACCGCCAGCCTCGGCAGCCGGCCTGGGCCGCGGCGCGATGCCGGGGCCGAGCTGTGGGCCGGGGTTGTCAGGCATGGGTACGGTCGCAGCCGCTTGCAGCGGCGCTCACTTGGCCACCGCCACCGCAGTGGTCTGCGACAGGTTCCAGACATAAGCCGCCAGCACATGGATCTGCTCATGCGACAGGCGCTGCTCGAACGCCGGCATCACGTTCTGCTTGCCGTTGTTGACGATGTGCGAAATCGCCTCTTCGCCCCAGCCGTGCAGCCACACCTTGTCGGTCAGGTTGGGGGCGCCCAGCGCCTGGTTGCCCTTGCCGTCGGCACCGTGGCAGGCGGCACACACGGCAAACTTGGCCTGTCCCGACTGGGCCGCCACGCTGTTGTGCGGGCTGCCCGACAGGCTCAGCACGTACTGCGACAGGTTCTTCACGTCTGCTGCGCCACCCACTGCCGCAGCCAACGCCGGCATCATGCCCACACGGCCACCGATCACCGTCTTCTGGATGTACTCGGGCCCGGTGCCGCCCAGCCAGTCGCTGTCGGTGAGGTTCGGGAACCCCTTGCTGCCGCGGGCGTCAGAGCCGTGGCACTGCGCGCAGTTGTTGACGAACAGCCGCTCGCCGATGCCCATGGCCTGTGCGTCCTTGGCCAGCGCTGCGGCCGGCATGCTGATGAACTTGGCATACAACGGCGCCATCTTGGCGTAAGCCTTTTCCTGCTCGGTCTCCCATTGGCCGGTGCTGCTCCACTTCAGCGCGCCGGGGTTGCTGCCCAGCCCGGGGTAGAGCGCCAGGTAGACAGCGGAGAACACGATGGTGATGACGAACAGCCACATCCACCAACGCGGCAGGGGGTTGTTCATCTCGCGCAGGTCTTCGTCCCACACATGGCCGGTGGTGTTGTCGGCGGCCATCACCTTGCGCTTGCTGGCCACCACCAGGATGAACACGCAGAACGCCAGCGACGCCACTGTCAGGCCCGCCACATACCAGGACCAGCCGCTGTGGATGAAATCACTCATTGCTTCTCTCCTTGGGCAGCGTCGGCGGGCTGGTCGTCCAGGAACGGAACCCTGGCTGCCTCGTCGAAGCTGGCGCGGCGCCTGCGCGAGACGGCAAAGCCGACGATGCCGATGAATGCCAGGAACATGAATACCGTGGTCGCGGCACGCAGGTCGTTGATGTCCATGTCGGTCTCCTTGCCGTGGTCACTTGCGGGCCGTGCCCATCACCTGCAGATAGGCGATGAGGGCGTCCATCTCGGTCTTGCCCTTGACCTCGTCGGCCGCCTGGGCGATCTCGGCGTCGGTGTAGGGCACGCCCACCATGCGCAGGCCGCGCATCTTGGGGCCCGAGTCGGCCGGGTCGAGTGCCGCATTCACCAGCCAGGGGTAGGCCGGCATGTTGCTCTCGGGCACCAGGTCACGCGGGTTGATCAGGTGGATGCGGTGCCATTCGTCGCTGTACTTGCCACCCACCCGGTGCAGGTCGGGCCCGGTGCGCTTGCTGCCCCACTGGAACGGGTGGTCGTAGACGAATTCACCAGCCACCGAGTAATTGCCGTAGCGCAGCGTCTCGGCGCGGAAGGGCCGGATCATCTGCGAGTGGCAGTTGTAGCAGCCCTCGCGGATGTAGATGTCGCGCCCGGCCAGTTGCAGCGGGGTGTAGGGCTTCAGGCCTTCGACCGGCTGCGTGGTGCTCTTCTGGAAGAACAGGGGCACGATCTCCACCAGGCCGCCGAACAGCAGTGCCAGCAGGATCAGCACGATCATCAGGAAGTTGTTGGTCTCGATCTTCTCGTGACCGCGGAGAGGTGCATTGGAAGCCATGTCGTTGTTCTCCTTGTGGGGCTCAGGCGGGTGCGGCGACCAGGGGCACGCGCTGCTGTACGGCCTTGCCACCCTTGACGGTCATGAACACGTTCCAGGCCATGATCAGCATGCCGCCGAAGTACAGCAGCCCGCCGCCGAGGCGGATCACGTAGAACGGGAAGGTGGCCTTGACGCTTTCGACGAAGCTGTAGACCAGGGTGCCGTCCGGGTTGACCGCGCGCCACATCAGGCCCTGCATCACGCCGGCGATCCACATCGCCGCGATGTACAGCACGATGCCGATGGTGGCCACCCAGAAGTGCAGCTCGATGGCCTGGGTGCTGTGCATCTTCTCGCGGCCGAACATGCGCGGGATCAGGTGGTACAGCGCGCCGATGGAGATCATGCCGACCCAGCCCAGCGCGCCGGAGTGCACGTGGCCGATGGTCCAGTCGGTGTAGTGGCTCAGGGCGTTGACGGTCTTGATCGACATCATCGGGCCCTCGAAGGTGCTCATGCCGTAGAACAACAGGCTCACGATCAGGAACTTCAGGATGGGGTCGTCACGCAGTTTGTGCCAGGCACCCGACAGCGTCATGATGCCGTTGATCATGCCGCCCCAGCTGGGCGCCAGCAGCACCAGCGAGAAGATCATGCCCACGCTCTGCGCCCAGTCGGGCAAGGCGGTGTAGTGC
>JBBRVT010000406.1:0-4231 GCA_038246615.1 Burkholderiales bacterium | reverse complement strand
CCAGCGTGCCGATGGAGTTCTGGTTGAAGGTGCGCCAACGGGCCGGGCGCGTCGAGGTGTTTTGCAGCGTGGCCATGGTGTCGTCTCCTGGTTGGGTTGACGATGGCCAGTGTGATGAAGCAGGCGTCACGCAAGCGTCACGCGGCGGCGCTGTCGACCCCACATATTTCCAATCCTCGCTGAACGCGCTGGCGGCGGCCGGGCTGATCCGCATCGAGTATGGCGGCGTGCGGGTGCTCGGCCTGGCCGGGCTGCGGGCTTACCGGGTGGTTTGACCGTCCTTGCGGCGTGTGGCGGCGCCCAACACGCCCAGGCCCGCCAACAGCAACACCACCGACATCGGCTCGGGCACGGCGCTCACCGCCAGGTTGCTGACGGTCAGGGTGGACACGCCCACCACGTCGCCCACATCCACCACGCCAAACGCCAGTGCATGGTTGCCGGCGCTGGCAAAGGTGTGGCTGAAGCTGCCACCCACCGTGTTGGCCGCCACGGTGCCCAGGGCCACCACGCTGCCGTCAACCACCACAAAAGCGCGGTCGGCAAACCCGGCGTCGAAGCCGGTGGTGCTCAGGCTCCAGCTGAAGCTGACGGTGGTCATGGCTGCCGCGATAAAGCTGTGTTGCAGCGCCGAGCCGTCGAAGGTGTCACCGGCGCCCAGGCTGTCGTAGGCCAAGCCCAGCGCCGGCTCAAAGGCGAGGTAGTCCAACGCGCCTGTGCCCGAGGCGGGTGCTTCGTCGCTGAAGGCGGTGCTGAGCGTGGCGCTGCCGGCGCTGACCATCGCATCGCCGAGCTTGGCCCAGTCATTCAGATCGGCGGATTGGGCCCAGGCTGGCGCCGCCAACAGGCCGGTGGCGGCTGCCAGGCAGGAGAGGATGAAATGCTTGTTCATGGCGCTGTGCTTTCGGGTGGGTTCACTGCAGGCCGAGGTCGCGGCTGGGCGAGATCTGGGCTGGGCTGAGGTTGAGCAAGGTGGCCAGCGTGCGTGCCGGCACCGGGCCGGCGCTGCCGTCGGCATCGATCTGCAGCAGGGTGTGGGCGCCGGCGGCCACCAGCCTGAGCACGCCGTTGGCAGCGGCCGAAGCAGCGTTGGCGCCGATCGAGGCCAGCAGCGCGGTCAGGTCGATACGGTCTTTGCCCGGCACGAAGTCGGTGATGGTGTCGCCGGCATCACGCATCGACTGGTAGACAAACACGTTGCGGCCGGCGCCGCCAGTCATCGTGTTGGCGCCCGGGCCGCCGATCAGCAGGTCGTCGCCAGCGCTGCCCACCAGCGCGCCGCGGGTGGCCGCGCCGTAGAAGGTCTTGTACAGATTCAGGCCGACGACCACCGGGTCGTGGTCCGACGAGCGGTACGGCGAGACGCTGTACGGGTCGGGTGAGCAGGGGGTGCTGCCATTGCACAGCAGCGGCGCCTTGAACTCGAGGTTGTAGTCGGCCAGCGCGGTCTCGTCGGCATTGATGTGCCAGTGCACAGCGCGGCTGACACGGGCCGACAGCGTGGCGTTGGCCATCGCATGGTCCAGCCGGCCGGCGCCGCCATCAAACACATACGAGTAGCCGAAGGTATTGAAACGACCGACCTGGTCGATGTAGCCGTTGCTGGTCAGGTCGAACACCGGATCCTCTTGGGCATAGGCGTTCAGGTCGCCGATCACCAGCACGTCGTTGCTGCCTGCGGCGGTCTGCACCGTGGCTACAAAGCTGCGCAGCCGCTGCGCCTGCTGCTTGCGCAGGCCGTTCCAGCAGCCCTGGCCGTCACCGCTGTTGGTGTTGCCGGCAGCGTCGGCATCACCCGCAGCCGGGCAGCTGCCCTTGGACTTGAAGTGGTTGACCAGCAGCGAAAACCGCTCGCCATTGCTCAGCACAAAGCTCTGGGCCAGCGTTGGCCGGTTGTTGACCGGGTCGGTGTCACTGACCGGCGCGCCCAGCAGCCCCAGGCGCGACGGTTTGTAGATCATCGCCACCCGGATGGCGTCGCTGCCGGTGCCTTGTGCTGGCAGCGGTGTGGTGACGTAGGTGCCTGCGCCAACCTTGCCATTGAGCGCATCGACCAGGTTCTGCACCGCGACCAGGCCGTTGTTCTGGATCTCCATCAGGCCCAGCACGTCGGCGTTGAGGGCTGCCATCGCCTCGACGATCTTGGCCCGTTGGCGCAGGAACTCGGTCAGGCTGTTCGCGCCACGGCAGTTGCTGGCGCTGACCGCGCTGCCCAGGCTGCAGCCCTGGCCGGTCTGGCCACTCGCGGTTTGGCCGTTGGTGAAGGTGGTGAAGTAGTTCAGCACGTTGAAGCTGGCCACGACGATGTTGCCGCCCACCGCTTCGGGTGCGGCGGTGCGCAGGTTGCTCAAGGTGAACACCGGCGCTGCGGTCGGGTGGATCTTGTAGTCCCCGAAGCCGGTGTTGCTGCTGGTGGCCAGGCCGTAGTCGATCACGCCGGTGATGCTGCCCACCGTGTCGCCGGCCCGCGGCAGCGCGTTGCTGTCGAGGTAGGGCGTCGGGTTGGGGTTTTGCAGGCTGCTGCCGTCGTCCAGGATGATGCGGCTGCGGGCGTTTTGATCGGCCAGGGCTGCCGCCTGCGGGCCCGGGCGGAAGCGGTTGGTCGGCGTCTGCAGCCGGCCACCCACGGCCAGCGTCAACTGACCATAGCGGCCTTGAAAGAAGTTTTGCGCCACCGTGAAAGGGCCGGTCAGGCGCACCAGCATGCCCTCAACGCGCTCCAGGTCGCCCTCCACCGCTTCGGGCAGGTTCACCACCGTCGGGGCGATGCTGTAGCCGCTGCCGGTCTGGGTGACGGCGGTGACGCTGGTCAGCTCGGTGACCGTGTGGGCCAGGGTGTCGGCGTTGCCTGCCGCGCCGGTGTTGAACTCAACCACCGTGCCAGTCACCTGCACCAGATTGCCGACGGCTGCTGCCGGGTAAGCCGCTGCGCTGGCAAACACAAAGATGCCGTCGGACGTGGCCGGGTTGTTGTCGCCCACCAGGTCCTGCATGAAAAATCCATTGTTGGTGAGCCTGGTGACCACGCCACTGGTGATCACCACCTGGCCAACGAGCGCACTGGTGTTGCCGCTGCCCTGGATGTTGTAGATCGCCGCCGCAGCCGGGGCCGGGGCGGGCGCCGGGGCTGGGGCCGGTGCCGGGGCTGGCGCACCAGCGCAGGGGGCTGCTGTGGTGACGCTGCTGCGCGGAGCGGGTGCGACCAGGCTGAAGTCGGCGCTGTTGTGGTGGGTGTCGGTGCAGCCCGCGCCGTTGCGCAGCGCGGCGGTGGTGTTGCTGAGTGCGCCAGTGGGCGTGCCTTCGGTCGGGGTGGACGCACCGTAGCTGACGATGTCGAGCACGCCGGCCGGCGTGCTGCCGGTCAGTGCGGCCGCGCCGGATGCCAGCGCCACCTTGCCGTTGGTGCCCGACATCGCAATGGTGGCGGTCAGGTCGCCCACCACGTCCACCGCGCTGCTGTTGGCGCCGGCGGCCTGGCGGACCAGGTAGTAGCCGCCCGCCGCCAGCGTGGTGCCGGCCGGGATGGCCGTGAATTGCCAGCTGGTGCCGGACGCTGACGCGTACTGCACCGACCAGCCGCCGATGCTCTCGGGGCTGCTGCCGGCGTTGAAGATCTCGATGAAATCGTGTTTGAGCGTGGCGCCGGTGTTGCCGCCCCCGCCGTAGACCTGGCTGATCACCACCGCCGCGCTGGCCGGCGCGGCCAGACCCAGGAAGGCCAGCGGCAGGGCGGCGGACAGCGCCGCCAGCGATTGCCGCAAGGCGGGACGGAACAGGGGGCGGTGGGTCATGGCGGTTGGCTTCTTCAAGGATTGCAGCGCCACGGCCTTGCGGCGGCGACGCTGGGTGTACAGCAGATCGGCTACGGGGGTGCCGGGCGATGTTTTGCCCGGACGGGCTGCCAACAGCGGCAGCCCGCGCCGTGCATCAGGCGCGGCGGCGTGCGACGAAGGCCAAGCCGGCCAGGCCGGCCAGCAATAGCGCGTAGGACTCAGGCTCGGGCACGGCGGTAACGCTGAAGCCCGTGGTGTCGGGCACCATGGTGGCAAAGCTGCCATCGCCCAGGTCAGACCATTGGGCAATGTTGCTAACCTGTGACTTGTAGGCCGCAAAGCTGGCCAGACCGCTGCGCACGCCGTTGTACTGGGCAAAGTCGGAGCTGTTCTTCAACTGAACGGCGCCGGCACCGATGGACAGCCCGGTGTTGAGCAGACTGCCATCGGCAGCGGTG
>JBBRVT010000405.1:0-4237 GCA_038246615.1 Burkholderiales bacterium | reverse complement strand
TTCTGGGTCGCCCGGATGATCATGATGACGAAGCACTTCACCGGCAAGGTGCCGTTCAGGCATGTGTACATCCATGGCCTGGTGCTCGATGCGCAGGGCAAGAAGATGAGCAAGAGCGACGGCAACGTGCTCGATCCGGTCGACCTGATCGACGGCATCGCGCTGGCGCCGTTGCTGGACAAGCGCACCACCGGCCTGCGCAAGCCCGAGACCGCGCCCAAGGTGCGCAAGGCCACCGAGAAAGAGTTTCCCGACGGCATCCCCGCCTACGGTGCCGACGCGCTGCGCTTCACCTTCGCCGCCATGGCCACGCTGGGGCGCACGGTGAACTTCGACACCAGGCGCTGCGAGGGCTACCGCAACTTCTGCAACAAGCTGTGGAACGCCACCCGCTTCGTGCTGATGAATTGCGAAGGCCAGGATTGCGGCCTGAAGGAGCACACCAAGGCCGAATGCCAGCCTGGTGGCCCGGCGCATGGCTACATGCGCTTCAGCGCGGCCGACAAATGGATCAGCAACGAACTGCAGCGGGTGCAAGCCACCGTGGCGGAAGGCTTCGCCAGCTACCGGCTGGACAACGTGGCCAACGCAATCTACCAGTTCGTGTGGGACAGCTACTGCGACTGGTACCTGGAGATCGCCAAGGTGCAGATCCAGCTGGGCGATGCGGCGCAGCAGCGCGCCACCCGCCGCACCCTGATCCGCACGCTGGAGGCGGTGCTGCGCCTGCTGCATCCGGTGACGCCCTTCGTCACCGCCGAGCTGTGGGAGACGGTGGCGGTGGTCGCCGGTCGCAAGACGGCCGGCTCTGCCGAGACCATCGCCAGCGCGCCCTACCCGCTGGCGCAGCCCGACAAGATCGACCCGGCGTCCGACGCCTGGATGGAGCGCCTGAAGGCGGTGGTGGCGGCCAGCCGCAGCCTGCGCAGCGAGATGGGCCTGTCACCGGCCGAGCGGGTGCCGATGCTGGCCAACGGCGACCCCATCTTCATCGACGCAGCCGGCCCGCTGATCCAGGCGCTGGCCAGGCTGTCGGGCGTCCGGCGCATCGACGACGAGGCGCAGTTCGCCGCCGCCAGCGCCAGTGCGCCGGTGGCGATGCAGGCCGGTCTGCGCCTGGCGCTGCAGGTCACCATCGACCTGGCCGCCGAACGTGCGCGCCTGGGCAAGGAAGTGGCCCGGCTGGATGGCGAGATCACCAAGGCCCAGGCCAAGCTGGGCAACGACAGCTTCATGGCACGCGCGCCGGCCGCGGTGGTGGCCCAGGAGCGCGCCCGCATGGATGAATTCAGCCAGACGCTGCAGCGCCTGCGCGAGCAGCTGGCGCGCCTGCCGCCGCCTTGAGCGCTGCCGCAGCTGGGGCAAGCGCTAGCGCACTGGCACCAGGTCGCTGCCAGGCTGCAGCAGCGCGTCGATGCGGCGCGCCACGTCCCAGGCGGCGCGCACGCGCGATTCCAGCGTGGTGCTGGCCACCCGCGGCGTCACCTGCAGGGTGTCGATCTGGTGCAGCAGACGGCCGGGCGCCAGCAGGCCCGGCTCCAGGCTGTCGAACCAGGCGGCGGCCATGCGGCCCGAGCCCAGCACATCGGCCAGCGCGTCCTCGTCGAACAGGCTGGTGGACGCCAGGCTCACCAGCACCTGGTTGGGCTTGCAGAAGGCCAGGTAGCGCTCGCCCAGCAGCCCCTGGTAGCGGGTGAAGTAGGTCAGCATCACGCAGACCGCGTCGCTCTGCTCCATCAATTCGCGCAGGCCCACCGGCTCGACCAGCCAGCGCGCCCACAGCGGGTCGTTGGCGTGCAAGGCCGGGTCGTAGCCGATCACCCGTGAACCGAAGGCCTGCAGCAGCTGTGCCGTGGGCTGGGCGGCCGGGCCCATGCCGATCAGCCCGACAGTGGCGCTGCCCAGCTCGCGGCCCACCAGCAGGCCCTCTGGGTTGAGCACCGGCACCCGCCGCAGCATCTGCAGCAGCGCGCCGATCATGAACTCGGCCTCGGACTGGGCGGTGGCGTCGCTGGGCCGCACCACCTCGACACCGGCGCGGGCGCAGGCCTCGAAGTCGATGTTCTCGGCGCCGGCCGACAACCGCCCCACCGCGCGCAGCAGCGGTGCCCGCGCCAGCGTCTCGGCGCCCAGCGCCACGGTGGGCGGGATGATCAGCGCCTGCACATGGCGCAACGCCTGGCGCAGGCCCAACGGATCACGGGCGAGGTCGGGCGCAAAGCGCACCGCGTGCCGTGCCACCAGCCACTGCATCACTTCCGGATCCAGCGGTTCGACGATCAGGACCACCCTGCGAACCTCAAGGCCGGGCCCCAAACCTGCATGCCAGAATCAACTTGCTCCTTCACAACGACGAGTCATTCCCATGTTGGTCAAAAAAGCGATCTTTCCCGTGGCGGGCCTGGGCACCCGATTCCTGCCCGCCACCAAGGCCCAGCCGAAGGAGATGTTGCCGGTTGTCGACAAACCGCTCATCCAGTATGCGGTGGAAGAGGCCTATGCCGCAGGCGTGCGCGAGATGATCTTCGTGACCGGGCGCCACAAACGTCCGATCGAAGACCACTTTGACATGACCTTCGAGTTGGAGGTGGCCCTGGAACAGGCGGGCAAGGCCGAGTTGCTGCGGGTGGTGCGCAGCGTGAAGCCGCACGACATGGAATGCATCTACGTGCGCCAGGCGCAGGCCCTGGGCCTGGGCCATGCGGTGCTGTGCGGCCAGCGTCTGGTGGGCAATGAGCCGTTTGCGGTGCTGCTGGCCGATGACTTGATGGTCGGCGACACCCCGGTGCTCAAGCAGATGGTCGAACAGTTTGCCGAGTGGCGTGCGTCGATCCTGGCGGTGCAGGAAGTGCCGGCCGAGCACACCCGCCGCTACGGCATCGTCGACGGCGTGCAGGTCAACGACCGGCTGATCGATGTCAACCGCATCGTCGAGAAACCCGCGCCAGAGGACGCGCCGTCGCGCCTGGGCGTGGCCGGCCGCTACATCCTGACGCCCGGCGTGTTCCATGAGATCGCCAGCCAGCCGCGCGGCGTGGGCGGCGAAATCCAGCTGACCGATGGCATCGCCTCGCTGCTGCGGCGCGAAAAGGTGTTTGCCTACCGCTATGAAGGCCAGCGCTACGACTGCGGCAGCAAGGAAGGCTGGCTGCAGGCCAATGTGGAGCTGGGGCTCAAGCACCCGGACGTCGGTGCCAGTTTCCGCACCTACCTGCAGGGCCTGGAAGTCTGACTCGGGCGCCGATGCGCAGCGGGCGGCCGCCGGCGGCCGCGCTGCCTCAGCGCCGGCGCAACAGGTGCACGAACTCGTTGCCGATGCTGGTCTGCTCCACCAGCTCGTTGCCGGTCTGGCGCGCAAAGGCCTGGAAGTCGCGCACCGACCCGGGGTCGGTCGACAACACCTTCAGCACGTCACCGCTTTGCAGCGTGGCGAGCGCCTTCTTGGCCTTGAGGATGGGCAGCGGGCAGTTCAGGCCTCGGGTGTCGAGCTCTTGGGTCGGGTGCATGGCAGGGCGATCGGGTTGCGGGCAGACGGGCAGACGGGCAGACGGTCAGCCGCGGCGCGGCAGGTCCATGAAGCGGGGCTCGATGCCGCGCCGGCGCAGCCACGCCGCCAGCGCATAGCCGGTGCCGGCCGGCCAGCAGACCAGGTCTTCCGGCGCATACAGCTTGTACTCGGCCAACTCGGGCGACAGCCGCACCTCGCCGCGGGCCAGTGCGTGGTAGGCGATGATCACCTGGTTCATGCGCTGGAAGTCGTAGACGCCGATCAGGTCCAGCGACAGCACCTCCAGGCTGGTTTCCTCGGCCACCTCGCGGGTGATGCCTTCTTCGGGCGTCTCGGCGGCCTCCATGAAGCCGGTGATCAGCGCGAACATGCGGCCCGACCAGGCGGCGTTGCGCGCCAGCAGCACCCGCCCGCCCTGGTCGGCGCATTCGATGATGGCCGCCAGCACCGGCGTGGGGTTGTTCCAGTGGGTCCAGCTGCAGGCCGGGCAGCGCAGCCGGATCTTGAGGCCGCCGTCTTCCAGCGCCTCGGTGGGTTGCAGCTCGGTGCTGCATGACGGGCAAAAGCGGAATGCCTGCGACATGGTCTGGCTCGATCCTCGAGTCTTGGTTCTTGGGTCAGCGGTCTAGGCCGGAAACACGCCGGTCGACAGGTAGCGCTCGCCCCGGTCGCAGACGATGAAGACGATGGTGGCTTCACGCTGCTGCTGTGCCAGCTGCAGCGCCACCC
>JBBRVT010000404.1:0-4242 GCA_038246615.1 Burkholderiales bacterium | reverse complement strand
CATGGTGCTGCCCTGTTCCGGCGGACGGTATCAGCGGCCACAGCCAGGTGGCGTAGGACGGCAAGCCGGCCGGCGGCGGCCAGCCGGCGCGTCAGCTGTCCAGCACCGCCGCCATCGCCTCGGCCGTGCGCGCCACGTTGCCGGTGTTCAGACCGGCCACGCAGATGCGGCCCGAGCGGATCAGGTACACCGCGTGGTCCTCGCGCAAGCGGTCCACCTGCGCAGCGCTCAGGCCGGTGTAGCTGAACATGCCGCGCTGCGTGAGCAGGTAGCCGACATCGCGCCCCGGCACCAGTGCCGACAGGCGTGCATGCAGGGCCACCCGCATCGCGGCGATGCGCTCGCGCATGGCGGCCAGTTCGGCCTGCCACAGCGCGCGCAAGTCGGCATCGCCCAGCACATGGGCGACGATCTTGCCGGCGTGGATGCCCGGGCTGGAGTAGATGCGCCGCACCGTGAAGCGCAGCTGCCCCAGCACCAGCGCGGCCTCGGCCGGCGTGGCGCAGACCGCGCTGAGCGCGCCGCAGCGCTCGCCGTACACGCTCATGCTCTTGGAGAACGAGTTGGCCACGAAGTAGGTGAGGCCGGCATCGGCCAGCGCCCGCACCGCGTAGGCGTCTTCTTCGATGCCGTCGCCGAAGCCCTGGTAGGCCAGGTCGAGGTAAGGCAACAACTCGCGTTCGCGCAGCACCGGGATCAATGTGTCCCATTGCGCGGGCGACAGGTCCACGCCGGTGGGGTTGTGGCAGCAGGCATGCAGCAGCACGATGCTGCGCGCAGGCAGGCCGCGCAGACAGTCCAGCATCGCGTCGAAGCGCAGGCCGCCGCTGGCGCTGTCGTGATACGGGTAGGTCTGCACCTGGAAGCCGCTGCCCTCGAACATGGCGCGGTGGTTGTCCCAGGTCGGGTCGCTGACCCACACGCCGGCCTCTGGCAGCCAGGTCCTGAGGAAGTCGGCGCCCACCTTCAGCCCGCCCGAGCTGCCCACCGACTGGATGGTGGCAACGCGGCCTGCAGCGATGGCGGGGTGGCCGGCGCCCAGCAGCAGCTTGGCCACTTCGGCGCGGCAGGCGGCGTCGCCCTCCATCGGCAGGTAGGGCTTGGCCCCGCCGGCGGCCAGGATGCGCACCTCGGCGGCCTGCACGCTGGGCAGCACCGGCAGGCGGCCCTGCTCGTCGAAGTAGATGCCGATCGACAGGTTGACCTTCTGCGGCCGGGGGTCGGCGTGGAAGGCGTCGACCAGGGCGAAGATCGGGTCGCCCGCGTAGGGCTGGATGTGCTCGAACATCGGGGGCTCCGGGATAGAGAGGCTGAGAGTCTCTCGATCATGCCCGCTCATCACGCCAGAAGGCCCCCGCTCGTCGTTGCAAATGCTCGCCATAGCCCGGGCTATGTCTGCGCTTTGCGCCTAGATCGGGCACCTTCTGGCGCGCTGCTCGGTCACGCTCGAAAAACTCTCACCCTCTGAGCTGTCGATTATCCGGGTGCAGGAAGGCAACCCGGCCCAGCGCCGGGTGCCCGATCACCCCAGCGCCGCCTCGATGTCGGCGGCCAGTTTCTCTGGCGCGTCTTGTGGCGCGTAGCGCTTGCGTACCCGGCCGTCGCGGCCGACCAGGAACTTGGTGAAGTTCCACTTGATGCCCTTGCTGCCCAGCAGGCCGGGCGCCTCGTCCTTCAGCCAGGCGTACAGCGGGTGGGCGTCGGCGCCGTTGACGCGGATCTTGGCCATCATCGGGAAGCTGACGCCGTAGTTCAACTGGCAGAAGCTGGCGATCTGGTCGTTGCTGCCCGGGTCTTGCGCGCCGAACTCGTTGCTGGGAAACCCCAGCACCACCAGGCCGCGGTCGCGGTAGCTGGCCCACAGCTTTTCCAGCCCGGCGAACTGCGGTGTGAAGCCGCAGGCGCTGGCAGTGTTGACGATCAGCAGCACTTTGCCGGCGTGGTCGGCCAGGCGCACCGGCTGGCCGGTGATGTCCTGGGCGTCGATGTCGGGGAGGGCAGGGTGGGGCATGGGCTGGCGCAGCGGTTGTGCAGTCGGTGGCGGGCATCTCATCGTATCCGCGCAGCGGTGCCGTCGTGGCGCCCTGGGTGCGGGCGCCCCGTTGGCGGCCGGGCGATACTGCACCACCCATTTTCACGCCCGGCCATGCCCGTCCCCATCCCGGTCGCCATCCTCGGTTTCAGCACCTTCGACCGCAAGGCGCTGGCGTCGTACTTCCAGCTCGTTGGCCGCAGCCTGCCGCGCTATGCGCATGTGCTCAATGCCGACCTGGCCGAACTGGTGATCGCCGACGCCGACGAGCCCGGCGTGCTCGATCTGCTGCAGACCCTGGGCCGCGGGCAGGACGCGCTGTTCATCGGCGCCCTGGCGCCGCCCGAGGCTGGCGCCTGGATGATGCGGCCGATCGACCGCACCCTGGTGCTGCGCGAGCTCGACGCGCTGATGGCCCGCCGCGACGATCCGCATTCCTCGCCGCTGCCGCTGCCGCTGCCGCCGACGCTGCCCAGCAGCCTGGGCCGCAGTGCCCTGCGCACGGTGGGCACCATCGCTGCGCTCGACCTGACCGATCTGCCCAGCCGCCGCGCCGACGACGACACCGCGCCGCCGCGCCGCCACCCCGACCAACTCGACCCGCGCGAGGCCCGCCGGCGCGAGCTGGAGGCGCTGCACCGGCCGCAGGTCGCGCCGCGCGCGCTGCTGGTGGACGACAGCGAGGTGGCGCTGCATTTCCTCAAGCGCCAGTTGCTGGGCTACGGTGTCGAGGTCGACCTGGCCCGCGACAGTGAGCGCGCGCTCGACCTGCTCACCCACCATGCCTACGGGCTGGTGTTCCTGGATGTCGACCTGGGCCCGCACAGCCGCACCGACGGCCTGACGCTGTGCCACCAGATCCGCAACCGCCTGCGCCATCGGAGCGGGCGCGCGCCGATGGTGGTGATGGTGTCGGCTTTTCATGACCCGGTGGACCAGGTACGCGGCACGCTGGCCGGTGCCGAGGCCTACCTGGGCAAGCCGCTGGACTTGACCGCACTCGACCGGCTGCTGGGCCGCCAGGGGCTGGTCCGGCCGCCGGGCCGGCCTGGCGATGCCGCGCAGCGCCCGGGGCACCGGCCATAGGCGGGCGGGCACGGATTCATCTGTTCACCAGCGCTCGGGCGCTCAGTCGCGCTGCACCGACGCCAGCAGCGCGCCGCCCAGGATCATCGACGCGCCCAGCGCCTCGCGCCAGCCCAGGCTGCCCGCGCCCAGTGCCAATGCCGACGCGCTGGCGAAGAACACCTCGCTGATCATCACCACCGCCGTGGTGTTGGCCGGCAGCCGCGCTGCGCCGTACTGCAGCGTGAGGTTGGACGCCAGGAACCAGGCCGCCAGGCCCAGTGCCGGCAGCACCCAGCCCCAGGCCAGCGGCGGCGGCCGGGTGGCCAGGCCGCTGGCGGTGAGCCAGAGCGCCAGCACCAGCGCCACCACCGCCCCGCCGACGAACATCGACAGCGCCCGAACCGACTCGGGCTGGTGCGCCTCGCGGCGCAGCATCACGTTGTTCAGCGCAAAGAAGAAGCCGCCCAGCAGGCCCAGCAGGTCGGGCAGCAGGCCGGGTGCCACGCCGGTGGCCGGGCCGGCTGCGGCGTGTGGGGTGCCGCCGGCCGGCCACAGCACCACCAGCGCGCCGGCCAGCGCCAGCCCGACCCGCACGGCGCCGCGGGTGCTGATGCGCTCGCCCAGCAGCAGCCGTGACAGCAGCACCGTCCACAGCGGCATCAGGTAGAACAGCAGCACCACCCGCACCACGTCGCCGATGCTCACCGCCCAGTTGAAGCAGGCATTGGTGCCGCCCGCTGCCAGCACCAGCCACCACAGCGAGCGGGTGCGCAGCAACTGACCGAACGCCGCCGGCCTGGCCAGCAGCAGCACCACCACCGCGATGCTGTAGATGTAGCCGGTGAGCCACAGCGGATGCAGCCCCTGCGCGCCGAGCTGGCGGAACGGCCACCAGCTCACGCCCCAGGTGAAGGCGTTGAACATCAGCGCCCCCACCGCCAGCCAGCGGCCGGCGCCCTGCAACGGGGCGGCGGTCAATGCTTGTCCGTGCGGGCGATGGCGAGCAGGCGCTCTACCTCGTCGCGGTGGTCGACGCAGTTGCGCTGGTGCCAGCGGCGGATCAGCCACATGAAGACCGCCACGCTGGTGCCCAGCACACCGATGGCCGTGAAGGCCGACAGCCCCAGCCTGACCATGCCGGT
>JBBRVT010000403.1:0-4269 GCA_038246615.1 Burkholderiales bacterium | reverse complement strand
GATTCTCGACATCGACGCCCCAAGCCCGACAGGCTCCTAGAAACGGCAGTTGACCCTAGCAGAGTCTGAGGAGAACCAGCTCTGGCGCGGTGTTGCGCTGATTTGGCTGACTCACCCGATGGGTGAATCAAGACGCAAGCGACATGGGCCCGGGTCCAGGGCCGCGCTGCGCGGGGACGCGGGGGCCGCGCAGGCGCTGAGCATGCACAAGGTGGTCAGCGAAGACGCGCTGCGCCGTGCGCTCGAGCGCATCGACCTGGCCGCGAGCACGGCCTGGATGCGCCCGACGCTGATGCACTCGGTGTGCGAGGCACTGGACAGGCCCTGGGTGCTCGACATCGACGCGAGCATCAAGCCGCTGTACGGCCGCCAGGAGGCTGCTCGCGGCGGTGTGCCGGGCAGCGCACAGCGGGGGCCAGACGACGCTGTACCTGACGCCAATGCACGGCAAAGCCAGCCTGGACAAAGCGCTGATCGCCAACATCCGTGCGGGCTGGCAGCACGTCAAGGCCACTGCGGAGCAGTTGCGTGAGGCCGACCTTTGGGTCATGCTGTTGCGCTATGTGAGCGACAAGATCGCCCCAGCTCTCGGGCCGTTCACACCCCCAGTCGGGCTTCAGGCGTCGGGGTGACTGCCGGATTGACATTGACAGCGGCCCGGCGTTCAGGCGCCGGGCGCGCGCACCACCAGCACCTTCAGCGCCCGGTCGGGCGCCACATCGGCAAAGGCCGGCGGGTTGGCCAGGCGTTCGACGAAGGCGAGCTCCGGCGCCTCCTGCTGCAGCAGCGCCAGCAGGAAGTCGGGCCCCAGCTCCGGCGCGTTCAGGCACAGCAGTGCGTGGCCGCCGGGTGCCAGCAGGCCGGGCAGCCGGCGCAGCAGGCGGGCGTAGTCCTTGGTGGCGACGAAGCTGCCCTGCTGGTGGCTGGGCGGGTCCAGCACCACCAGGTCGTACGGCCCGGTGCGGGTGAGCTTGCCCCAGGAATTGAACACGTCGTGCGGCAGGAAACTGGCACCGCCTTCGATGCCGTTGAGCCGGTGGTTGCGCTGGCCGATGGCCAGCGCGCCGTCGCTCATGTCCAGGTTGACCACCTGCTGCACCCCGGCCAGCCGCGCCACCACCGAGAAGGCGCAGGTGTAGGCGAACAGGTTCAGCATCTTCAGGCCCGGCCGGCCGGCCGCCCAGGCCTGCACCCAGCGCCGGCCGGCGGCCATGTCGAGGAACAGGCCGTGGTTCTGACCGCGCAACACATGCACCTGGTAGCGGGCGCCGCCTTCGGTCACCAGATGCGGCTCAGGCACCTGGCCGGCCACCAGCCGCGTCTCGGCACGGCCGCTGCCACGCTGCTGGAAGACCCAGTTCAGCGTTGCGCCCGGCGCCAGTTGCTGCCAGCGTGCTGCCAGCGCGGCGTGCAGCACGGCCAGCGTGGCATCGTCCACCGGCTGAAAGCTGGTCGCCACCAGCACCGGCGGCCAGGCGTCCAGCGTCCAGGCCTCACAGCCCGGGTGCAGGCCGCCGCGGCCGTGGAAGAGGCGGCCGGCCTCGGCGGGCAGGCCCATGGTGGCGATGGTGTCGAGCAGGGCCTGCATCGGGGGCTGAGGCGGGCGGCCGTGGGGCAGACGTGGCACGCGGTGCGTGCGCCGGGGCCGGTCAAGCCATCGACGCCGCTTCAGTCTCGGGCCGGCCGGCCAGCCGGCTGTGCCACATCACCCGCGGCAGCGTGAAGTCCCAGGGCTCGCCACGGTGCAGCAGGCAGCGGTTGTCCCACAGCACCACATCGCCGGCGGCCCACTGGTGGGCCACCACCCGCGGCGGCTGGCAGGCCCAGGCCACCAGGTCGTCGAGGAAGCGCTCGGATTCATCTGCCGCCATGCCGGGGATGGCATGGGCATGGCGGCCGATCAGCAGCGACGGGCGGCCGGTCTCGGGGTGCAGCTTGACCAGCGGGCGCAGCGGCGTGGCGGTGGTGTCCATGCCATAGCCGACATAGGCCGAGCCGGCCTGCTGCACATGGCCCAGCTTGCTTTGCGAATAAACCAGCGAGTGTTGCGCCGAGCGCTGGTGCACCAGGGCGCGGGTGCTGTCGTCCAGCGCAGCATAGGCGGCACGCATGTCGGCAAAGCAGGTGCGCCCGCCGGTGGGCGGCACCACCTCGGCCGAGAACACCGCGCCCTGGGCCATCACCGGCATGTAGGTGCTGTCGGCATGCCAGGCCATGTTGCCGACGATGACCTTCATCATGTCGTCCCATTCGGCCGGGCTGTGGGCCCGCACCGTGCCGTCGGCCTTGACGTTGGAGATGGCCACGATGTCGCCGCCGCCGATGCGCTCGATCGGCCCGAAGCGCCGGGCAAAACCGATCTGCTCGTCTTTGCCGAGGTGCTGGCCGGGGAAGATCAGCAGCGCATGCTGCAGCCAGGCGGCATGCAGGGTGGCGAAGCCGGCATCGTCCAGGTCGGCCAGGCGCAGCCCGGTGACGGTGGCGCCCAGGGTGGCGTCGGTGGGTGTGATCTGCATGGCGCGCTCCGGTGGCAGCGCTGCAGCACGCTAGGCGTGTGGCAGGCGCTGGTAGGTGACGAAGGCATAGCCGCAGGCCGGCGGGCCGGCACTGTGCCGTGTTTCGCGTGATTGTTCGCCGAAGGCGCCGCCGCGCCATTCGGGAAAGCGGGTGTCGCCGGGCAGGTCGGCGTCGATCTCGGTGAGCAGCAGCAAGTCGGCCAGCGGCAGCGCCTCGGCATAGAGCTGGCCGCCGCCGATGACGAACACCAGCATGGCGCCGCTGTCAGCCGCCGACTGCCGTGCCCGCGACAGCGCGTCGGCCAGGCTGTGTGCCACGGCGGCGCCGTCGGCCTGCCAGCCCGCCTGGCGGGTGACGACGATGTTGGCCCGCCCCGACAGCGGGCGAAAGCGCGCCGGCAGTGAATCCCAGGTGCGGCGGCCCATGATGACCGGACAGCCCATGGTCTGGCGGCGGAACCAGCGCTGGTCTTCGGGCTCGTGCCAGACCAGGCTGTTTTCGCTGCCGATCGTCCGGTTGCGGGCTACGCTGGCGATCAGTGCCAACGGGATGCTTGCCCCGCGCCGGCCGGGTACGTCCGGCGATCCCCCGAGGGGATGGTGCGGGCCGGCTTGGGGCGGCCCGGCGCTCGACCCGCTGTGCCGCTCCCCGCTCACACCGCCACCGGCGCCTTGATCAGCGGGTGGTGCTGGTAATCCTGCAGCACGAAGTCGTCGAACACATAGCCGTCGATCGAGTCGGGCCGCCGCTTGACCTGCAGCGTGGGGTAAGGGTAGGGCGCCCGCGCCAGCTGGGTCTGCACCTGTTCCACATGGTTGTCGTAGATGTGGCAGTCGCCACCGGTCCAGATGAAATCGCCCAGGTCCAGGTCGCACTGCTGGGCCAGCATGTGGGTCAGCAGGGCATAGCTGGCGATGTTGAAGGGCACGCCCAGGAAAATGTCGGCACTGCGCTGGTAGAGCTGGCAGCTGAGCCTGCCGCGCCCGCCAGCGGTGGTGGCCGGCGCCACGTAGAACTGGAAGAAGGCGTGGCAGGGCATCAGCGCCATCTTGTCGAGGTCGGCCACGTTCCAGGCGCTGACGATGATGCGGCGGCTGTCGGGGTTGCTGCGCAACTGCTGCGTGACCTGGGCGATCTGGTCGATGTGGCGGCCGTCCGCCGTGGGCCAGCTGCGCCACTGCACGCCGTACACCGGGCCCAGGCTGCCGTCGGCGCCGGCCCATTCGTCCCAGATGGTGCAGCCGTTGTCCTGCAGCCATTGCACATTGCTGTCGCCGCGCAGGAACCACAGCAGTTCCACCACGATGGCCTTCCAGAACACCTTCTTGGTGGTGACCAGCGGAAAGCCCTCGTTCAGGTCGAAGCGCATCTGGTGGCCGAACACGCTGCGCGTGCCGGTGCCGGTGCGGTCGCCCTTGGCCACGCCTTGCGTGGACACATGGCGCATGAAGTCTTCGTACTGGGTGCGGATGGGGTGGGGCATGTTGGAACGGGCCGGTCAGATCGAGCCTAACAGGGTGTCGAGGGTGTCGAGGGTGTCGAGGATGTCAATGCGGGCGGCATCGGTGCGTTGCACAGGCTGGCCTAGCAGCCGCGTGGGCACAGGTGCCAGGGACGCAGTGTCCACCACCACCACGGCCATGTGCTGGACGTCGATGCGCGGGTTGCGGCCGCATGCCGGCGTGCCATAGCCCTCAGGCGAGCGCAGCGGAATCACCACCCGCTTGGCCAGCGGGCCGAGGTGGTCGTTCT
>JBBRVT010000402.1:0-4306 GCA_038246615.1 Burkholderiales bacterium | reverse complement strand
GCGCTGGGCGCGACGGCTGGGGTGCGGCACAGGATCGGCGTCGTAGATACGCAGGCCCGGCCTCGCAAGCTGCCGATCCCACCGTCGCCGGAAACCGCGCATTATAAACTGAGCTTCGCCGTCTGCCGCAGACTCAATCTTCCACGATGCCCTTGCCTGCTCTGCTCATCCGCCCCAGCACCCCGGCCGACCTGCCGGCCATCACCGCCATCTATGCCGAGGCCGTGCTGCACGGCACCGGCACTTTCGAGCTGGACCCGCCCGACCCCGCCGAAATGGCGCGCCGCCGCGACGACGTGCTGGGCAAGGGCCTGCCCTGGCTGGTGGCGCAGGAGCGCGGCGACGCCAGCGGCCGGGTGCTGGGCTATGCCTACGCCAACCACTTCCGCCCGCGCAAGGCCTACCGCTTCTGCCTGGAGGATTCGATCTACCTGCACCCCGCTGCGCGTGGCCGTGGCGTGGGCAAGCTGCTGCTGGCCGAATTGCTGGGGCGCTGCGAGGCCGCTGGCGCGCGACAGATGCTGGCCGTCATCGGCGACGCGGCCAATACCGGCTCGATCGGCGTGCATGCTGCGCTGGGCTTTTGCCACGCCGGCGTGCTGCAGGCATCGGGCTGGAAGTTCGACCGCTGGCTGGACGTGGTGCTGATGCAGCGCAGCCTGGGCCATGGCAGCGCCACGCCGGGCACGGACTGATGGCCTCCACCTCGCCGCCGGCCACGGCTGCGGCTGGCGCAGCAAAGTCCAAGACCCTGGCCACCTGGCTGGCGCTGCTGGGCGGGCTGCTGGGCACGCACCGCTTCTACCTGCACGGCTGGGGCGACAAGCTGGGCTGGCTTCACCCGTTGCTGTCGCTCACCGGCCTGGCGGGCCTGGTGCGCATGCGCAACCTGGGGCAGGACGACCAGGTCGCCTGGCTGCTGATCCCGCTGTTCGGGCTGATGGTGGCGGCGGTCATGCTGTCGACCATCGTGCTGGGGCTCACGCCCGACGCCCGCTGGGCCGAACGCCATGCGCCGGCCGGTGCCGTGCCACAGGACACCAGATGGGGGCCGGTGGTGGCGGTGGTGATCGCCCTGCTGGTGGGCGGCGCCGCCCTGATGGGCACGCTGGCGTTTGCCGGGCAGATGTTCTTCGAGTACCAGAAGCTGAACGGCTGAACGATCGGCTGAGCGATCGGCTGATCATTCGGTTGACCGAGACCAACGGACAGACCGGCGCGCAGGCGCACACTGCGCACGGGCGCGCCACACCGGCCGCCCGCGGCCACGGAGCACCAGCATGCAGATCCAGTTCCTGGGCGCGGCCGACGCCGTCACCGGCTCACGCCACCTCGTCACGCTGGGCGACCAGCGCATCTTGCTCGACTGCGGCCTGTTCCAGGGCTGGAAGGTGCTGCGCGAGCGCAACTGGGCGCCACTGGGCGTGCCGCCGCACACCATCGACGCGGTGGTGTTGAGCCATGCCCACCTGGACCACAGCGGCTGGCTGCCCGGCCTGGTGAAGGCGGGCTTTCGGGGGCCGATCTTCGCCAGCCCGGCCACTTGCGATCTGGCCCAGGTGCTGCTGCTCGACAGCGCCCATCTGCAGGAAGAGGACGCCCGCCGCGCCAACCGCCATGGCTTCTCGCGCCATGAAAAGGCGCTGCCGCTCTACACCAAGGCCGACGCGAAGAAAGCCATCGCCAAGATGGTGCCGCTGGCGCCGGGCCGGGTGCGCCGCATCGGCGAGGTCGACCTGACGCTGACACCGGTGGGCCACCTGCTGGGCGCCTGCGCGGTGACGCTGCGGCACGCCGGCACCAGCCTGGGTTTCTCCGGCGACCTGGGCCGCGACGGCGACATCCTGATGCCGCCGCCGCAGCCGCTGGGCGCGGTGGACGTGCTGCTGGTCGAGTCCACCTACGGCAACCGGCTGCACCCGGCCGGCGACGACACGCCGCAACGGCTGGCGCAGATCGTGCGCGAGACGGTGGCACGCGGCGGCAGCGTGCTGCTGCCCACCTTTGCGGTGGGCAGGGCGCAGGCGCTGCTGGCGGTGCTGCAGCGGCTCAAGCGCGCCGGCGAGATCCCGGCGCAGCTGCCGATCTTTCTGGACAGCCCGATGGCGATCGAGGCCACTGCGCTCTACACCCGCCACCGGCGGCTGCTGCGCCTGCCCGCACGCGAGGTGGCGCAATTGTGCGACGGCGTGCGCATGGTGGCCACTGCGGCGCCGTCGCACCGGCTGGTGGCCGCGCGCATGCCGGCCATCATCCTGTCGGCCAGCGGCATGGCCACCGGCGGGCGGGTGCTGAGCCACCTGGCCCACCTGGCGCCCGACCCGCGCCACCACATCGTGTTCGCCGGCTTCCAGGTGGGCGGCAGCCGCGGCGCGCACCTGGTGGCCGGCGCCACCGAGGTCAAGATCCATGGCGCCTTGGTGCCGGTGCGGGCTGCGGTCAGCCAGCTGCAGGGCTTCTCCGGCCATGCCGATGCCGACGGGCTGATGGCCTGGCTGCGCCAACTGCCGGCCGCACCGGCGCAGACCTTCGTGGTGCATGGCGAGCCCGACGCCGCCGACAGCTTGCGCGCCCGCATCCAGAACCAGCTGGGCTGGGCCGTGCGGGTGCCGCAGCACCTCGAGTCGGTGGCGCTTTGAGGCCACCGCCCTGGCGGGCTCCACCGCAGCCATGATCTGGGCGGACAACGGCCCGCTGCTGCTGGGTCTGGCGGTGGCGCTGGGCGGCGGCCTGCTGATCGGCCTGGAGCGCGAGCGCCGCAAGGGCGACGGCCCGGCGCGCCGCGCTGCGGGCATCCGCAGCTTTGCACTGGTGGCCCTGGCCGGCGCGCTGGCGCAGGCGCTGCAGCAGCCGGCCCTGGTGGCTGCCGGGGCGGTGGCGGTGGTGCTGCTGGCCGGGCTGGCCTATGGCTTCGACCGGTGGCGCGCCACGCTCCAGGCGGACACCAGGCCGTGCGCCACCAGCCTGTCCGCCGACAGACCGTCAGCCATCAACCAGTCGGACACCAGCCGGGCCGGCGCCACCGACCCCGGCATGACCACCGAGCTGGCCCTGGTGGTGACCTACTTCGTCGGCGTGCTGGCCGTGCAGCGGCCGGCGCTGGCTGCGGGCTGCGCCGCCGTGGTGGCGGTGCTGCTGGCCGCGCGCGGCCGGCTGCACCACTTCGCCACGCGGCTGCTCAGCGAGCAGGAACTGCATGACGGCCTGCTGCTGGCCGCCCTGGGCCTGGTGCTGCTGCCGCTGGTTCCACAGCAGCCAGTGCCCTGGCTGGCCGGGCTGCAGCCCAGCGTGCTGGCCGGGCTGGTGTTGCTGATCCTGCTGCTGCAGGCCGTCGGCCACATGGCGCTGCGCTGGGCCGGGCCGGGCATCGGCCTGCCGCTGGCGGGCCTGCTCGGCGGCTTTGTCTCCAGCACCGCCACGGTGGCGGCGATGGGCAACCGGCGGCGCGCCGAGCCGGCGCTGGCCGGCCCCTGCACTGCTGCAGCCGTGCTGTCCACCGGCGCCACCTGGCTGCAGGCGCTGCTGATGCTGTGGGCCGTGGCACCGGCGCTGGCCCTGCGCCTGGGCTGGGCACTGGGGGCCGGTGCGGCGCTGGCGCTGGGCCTGGGTGGCCTGCTGGCCTGGCGCAGCCGGCGGCAGACCGCTGCGGCCGCGCCAGTCTCGACCGGCGGCGGGGCGCTGCAGGTGCGCCAGGCCCTGCTGGTGGCCACCATGCTGACCGGCGTGACCCTGCTCGTCAGCCAGGCCGACCGGCTGTTCGGCCCGCGTGGCACGCTGGCCAGCGTGGCCCTGGCCGGCCTGGCCGATGCCCATGCCGGCGTGACGGCGGTGGCGGCGTTGCAGGCCCAGGGCCGGCTGGGCGCCGCCGCAGCCGGCAGCGCGGTGCTGCTGGCCATCGCCGCCAACGGCGTGACGCGGGTGGTGGTGGCCTGGAGCACCGGCGGCCGGGGCCATGCCGGCTGGGTGGCGCTGGGGCTGGCACTGGCCCTGGGAGCGGCCGGCGGGCTGGTGGCGGCGGCGGGCTGACCGGGCACCGCCCACCAGACATGCGAAACCCGGCGGCTGCCGGGTTTATGAGCGATCACCCGGCCGCAGCCGGGTTTCATTCGGACCACCCGGCATGTGCCGGGTTTCTCTCCGGTCACCCGGCGGTGCCGGGTGGGGCGTCAGGCGGTCTTGGCCTTCTTGGCCTTGGCCTTGACGTGCTTGACGGCCTTCTTGGCCTTGGCCGGCGTGGCTGCAGCCGCGGCAGGCTTGGCAGCGGTCATGGCCGGGGTGGCTGCCACAGCGGCCGGGGCGGCGCTCT
>JBBRVT010000401.1:0-4313 GCA_038246615.1 Burkholderiales bacterium | reverse complement strand
GGCGGTCGTCGGGCTGGCCCACCTCGATCCAGTGCAGCAGCTGGTCGGACAGGTCCTTGTGCCACAGGTCGGGCTCGTCGGCGTCGGCCATGCCGCGCGCCAGTTGCAGCGTGCCGTGCAGGTCGTCGGCCGGCACATTCATCGCGAAGGCCAGCAGCCGCACCATCAGCCGCTCTTCGGTCTCGCTGGGCTGCAGCGGGATGGTCAGCGCATGCTCGCCATAGATGTTGCGGTCCATGTCGGCGATCTGCAGCGTGGCCTTGTAGATCGTCGCCTTGATCGCCATCAGCAATGCCCTCGCGCGGGGGCGGGGCCGGAACAGGTGGGGGTGTCAGGCGGCATGGGGGGACGGGGCAGCAGAGGCAATGCGGCACTGTGCCACACGGTGGCCGCAGCTGGCACCGGCGCCTGGGGACGGTGTGGGGGCATGCGGCCCACACGCGCAGGTTCAGCCCCAAAATCGGCCATGTCTGTGCCACCAAACCCCTCCCGCCATGCCGGTTGAAGCGCAGCTCCGGGCCGACATCGACAACCTGCGTCTGCGTGCGCATGCCACCAGCGCAAGGCTGGCGGGCTGGACCAGCGTCTTGTTGGCGGCCATGCTGTGGTGGCTGGCATCGGGCGCCGCCCCCGCCGCCCCCGCCGCCCGTCTGACGGCCTGGTCGCTGGCGCTGGCCGCTGTGGTGCTGTGGCGCCTGGTCCTGCCGATGGCCCAGCGGCGCGCGTTGCCGCAGCAGAAGGATGCCGTTGGCGACCCGCAGCACCCCCTGTACGCCCTGCAGGCGCGCTGGCTGCTGCGCTACCGCTGGAGCATCGCCCTGCATGGCCTGGTCTGGGGCTTGTCGGCCTGGCTGCCCCTGTCGCTGGCCGACCCGCAGCTGCAGGCCGCGCTGGTGTTCCTGCTGGTGGGCCTGGCGGTCGGTGCGGTGACGCTGACGCTGTTCGATCAGCTGGCGGCCTGGCTCTTTGCCGGCCCGGTATCGGCCCTGCTGGTGGCGCGCCTGCTGGCTGAAGGCGCGCCGCTGCCACCGGCCACGGTGGTGGCGCTGGCCATGGGCGCCCTGCTGCTGGTGGTGCTGAGCATGGCGGGCAGGCGCGTCGACCGCGAGCGCCGATCGCTGGCAGCCGCCCGGCGCGCCGAGCGTGACAGCGCCCGACAGGCGCGCGAGACGCAGCGCCTGCTGCAGCAGGTCTTCGACCATGCCGGCCAGGGCATCAGCGTGTTCGACCACGACCTGCGCCTGCTGGCCTGGAACGACCAGGTCGCCGGCCTGGCCGGTCTCGCACCGGGCACGCTGCAGCATGGCGTGGCCCTGGCCGACTGTGTGCGCCAGCTGGCAGCGCAGGGCGAGTTCGGGCCCGACGCCGGGGCGGACGCGGTGGCGCGGCGGCTGCAACTGCTGGGCATGCCCGAGCCCGGCGTGCTGCGCCAGCACCGCCGCGATGGCCGCCTGATCGAGCTGCGCCGCAACCCGCTGCCCGGTGGCGGGCTGGTGCTGTTCCATGCCGACATCACCGAGCGCGAGAGCAGCCGCCGCGCCGCCGACGAGCAGCAGCGCATGCTGGCCCTGGTGCTGGAGCGCACCGAACAGGGCTTCTGGTACATCGACAACGACCTGCGCACCACCGACGCCAACCCGGCGATGTGCCGCATGCTGGGCCAGGAGCGCGCCCAGCTGCTGGGCCGCAGCATCTACGATTTCGTCGACGCCGAGAACCGCGCCGTCTTCAAGCGCAAGGTGGCCCTGCGCGCCGGCGGCCAGGCCGGCGGCTACGAGATCGTGCTGACCCGTGCGGACGGCAGCCAGGTGCATTGCTTCAACAACGCCACCCCGGTGCTCGACGCGGCCGGCCGCAAGGTCGGAGCGCTGGGCCTGTTCTCCGACATCAGCGCACAGAAGGCGGCCGATCGGCAAGTGCGCCAGGCCAGCGAGGCGCTGGCCCAGAAGTCCGATGTGCTGGCACTCACCCTCGACAGCCTGGTGCAGGGCGTGCTGAATGTCGACCCGCAGGGCCGCTGCACCGCCTGGAACCGCCGCTTCCTGGAGCTGCTGCACTTTCCGCCGGCGCTGATGGCTGGCCGGCCGCACCTGGACGCGTTGCTGGCCTGGCAGCTGGCGCACGGCGAGTTCGGCGGGCAACTGGAGCTGATGGACGACGCTGGCCGCATCAGTGTCACCCTCGCGCAAGCGGGCGCCCCGGCCACCTCGGGCCACCGCTACCGGCGCCTGCGCGCTGATGGCACGGTGCTGGACGTGGCCTCGCACTTCGCCGACGACGGCAGCCTGGTGCGCACTTTCACCGACGTGACGGCCAGCGTGGCCGCCGAGGCGGCGATGATCGCCGCGCGGGACGAGGCCGAGCGCGCGCAGACCGAGGCCGAGCGCGCGCGGACCGAGGCCGAACATGCGCGCGAAGAGGCCGAGGCAGCCAACCGCGCCAAATCCGACTTCCTGTCGCGCATGTCGCACGAGCTGCGCACGCCGCTGAACGCCATCCTCGGCTTCGCCCAGCTGCTGCAGGCCGACGCCGACGACCCGCCCAGCCCCGGCCAGCGCCAGCGGCTGGATTCCCTGGTGCGTGGCGGCCACCACCTGCTGGCGCTGATCAACGACGTGCTGGACGTGGCCCGCATCGAGGCCGGCAATCTGCAGCTGACGCTCGGGCCGGTGGACCTGGGCCGCCTGGTGCAGGAGAGCCTGGCCCTGGTGCAGCCGATGGCGCAGGCGCGCGGCGTGGTGCTGGTGGCGCCCGTGGGGCTGCAGCCGGGCGGTCCGGTGGTGACGGCCGACGCGACCCGGCTGCGCCAGGTGCTGCTGAACCTGCTGTCGAACGCGATCAAGTTCAACCGCGAGGCGGGCGAGGTGCGGCTGCGCCTGCAGGCCGATGCCGCGCAGGTGCGCCTGGAGGTGGCCGACCAGGGCGCCGGCATTGCGCCCTGGCAGGTGCCGCGGTTGTTCCAGCCCTTCGAGCGGCTGGACATGGAAGGCGCGGTCGAGGGCACCGGCATCGGCCTGGCGCTCAGCCGCAGCCTGGTGACACTGATGCACGGCGCGATCGGCGTGGACAGCACGCCCGGCCAGGGCAGCGTGTTCTGGGTGCAGCTGCCGGCCAGCGCAGCAGCGCTGGGCGCTGCTGCGGAGCCGGCACCCACCGCGCCGGCCGTTGCTGCGGCCGTGCGCCGCAGCGTGCTCTACATCGAGGACAACGAGGTCAACCAGGTGCTGATGGAAGGCATGCTGGCGCACCGGCCGGCCATCACCCTGCGGCTGGCCGGGCTGCCCCACGACGGCGTGGCCATGGCGGTGCAACAGCCGCCCGACCTGGTGCTGCTGGACATCCAGCTGCCCGAGATCGACGGCTTCGAAGTGCTGCGGCTGCTGCGCCTGCACCCGGCCCTGCAGCACACGCCGGTGATCGCCGTCAGCGCCAATGCCATGCCCGACGACCTGGCCCGGGCCCGCGCAGCCGGCTTTGCCGATTACCTGACCAAGCCGCTGGACATGGCCCGGTTGCTGGCCGTGGTCGACAGCGTGCTGGCCTGAACCGGGCAGCCGGCAGCGGCGCCCGGCCGCAGGCTGCTGCGCTCAGGTCGGCTGGTAGGCCAGGCGCAGGTAGATCGGCGCGAAGGCCTCGGCCTGGGTGATCTCCAGCAGATGCTCGCGCGCCAGCTCCAGCATCGCGATGAAGGTCACCACCAGCACCGGCGTGCCGCGGGTGGTGTCGAACAGCTCGTGAAACTCGGCGAAGCGCCGGCCGTTCAGGGCGCGCAGCACGATGGCCATGTGCTCGCGCACGCTCAGCTGCGCGCGGCTGATGCGGTGGTGCTGGTTGAGCCGGGCGCGCTGCACAATGTCCATCCACGCCGCCTGCAGGTCGGCCAAATGCACCTGCGGCAGCTGCGGCGCCAGTGACTGCTCGATGTGCACCTGCGCGCGCAGGAAGTCGCGGCCGATCACCGGCAGCTGGTCCAGCCGGGCGGCGGCCAGCTTCATCTGCTCGTACTCCAGCAGGCGGCGCACCAGCTCGGCGCGCGGGTCGGGGCCCTCGCCGCCGTCGGCGCTCTTCTTCGGCGGCAGCAGCATGCGGCTCTTGATCTCGATGAGCATCGCCGCCATCAGCAGGTACTCGCTGGCCAGCTCCAGGTTGTGGTTGCGGATCTGGTCCACATAGGCCAGGTACTGGCGCGTCACGTCGGCCAGCGGGATGTCGAGGATGTTGAAGTTCTGCTTGCGGATGAGATACAGCAGCAGGTCCAGCGGGCCTTCGAAGGCTTCGAGAAACACTTCCAGTGCATCCGGCGGGATGTACAG
>JBBRVT010000400.1:0-4314 GCA_038246615.1 Burkholderiales bacterium | reverse complement strand
GATCACGTCGGCGCAGCCCAGCAGCGCGGCATTGCCGGCAAAGCAGCGGCCGTGCACCACGCCCACCACCGGCACCTGGCCCGACAGCGCCGCAAACTGGCTGAAGGTGTGGTTGTTCAACCCGGCCACGATGGGCATGTCGACATCGCCGGGCCGGCCGCCGCCACCTTCGGCGAACAGCACCATCGGCAGCTTCCACTGGTGGGCCAGGCCCAGCAGCCGGTCTTTCTTGTGGTGGTTGCGCCAGCCCTGGGTGCCGGCCAGCACGGTGTAGTCGTAGGCCATCACCGCCGTGCGGCTGCGCTCGGGGCCGTGCGCGGCGGCGTTGACGGTGCCGATGCCGGTGACCATGCCGTCGGCCGGGGTGTTGCGCACCAGGTCGTCCAGGCTTCGGCGGCGGGTTTGCGCGGCGACGGCATAGGCGCCGTATTCGATGAACGAGCCGGCATCCACCAGGTCGGCGATGTTCTCGCGTGCGGTGCGGCCGCCCTGGGCGTGGCGCTTGGCCACTGCTGCCGGGCGGGCAGCGTCCTGCAGCAGGGCGTCGCGGTCTCGCACGCGTTGCAGGTCGGCGCGGATGTGGTCGGGGTCTTGCGCCTCGGCGGCGCTGGCCAGCGTGGCCGCATCGGCCGTGGCCGCCAGGGTCATCAGCAACTGGCCTTCTGTGACGAAGGTGCCCGGCGGCGCCACCAGCGTGGCCACCTGGCCGGCGCCGGGCGTGGCAATGCCGTGCTGCATCTTCATCGCCTCCAGCACCAGCGCCTCGGCGCCGGTGGCCAGCAGGTCGCCCGGCATGGCGTTGAACTGCACCAGCCGGCCGGCCATGGGCGCACGCACGGCGATGTGGCCTGCGGGCAGCGGCGGCTCGGCAGGGTTGTGGCTGGTGTTGGCGGTGTGCGCCGATGAGGGTGCAGCCTCGGCAGCCGGCTCGGCATCGGTGTGCGCCGCCAGCGTGCCTTGCAGCACCGGCCAGGCGGCCTCCAGCCAGCGGGTGTGGATGGTGTGTCGGGCAACTTCGGGCTGGGCGGCCAGCGCGCGCAGCAGCGGCAGGTTGCTGGCCAGGCCGTCCAGCCGGCACTCGGCCAGTGCCCGCTGCGAGCGGCGCAGCGCATCGGCGTAACCGCCGGGGTGGTGCACGATCAGCTTGGCCAGCAGGCTGTCGTGGTGGGGTGATGGCACCAGGCCGGCGCGGGCGTGGGTGTCCACCCGCACCCCCGGGCCCTGGGCGAAGTCAGCCCGGCGGATGCGCCCGGCCGCCGGCCTGGCCTGGCCGCCGGCGTCCAGCGTCTCGGCATTGATGCGCCACTGGATGGCGCAGCCGCGCACGGCGGGCGGGTGGTCCGGGTCCAGGCCCAGGTCGGCCAGGCTGCGGCCAGCGGCCACCTGCAGCTGCGCGGCCACCAGGTCCACGCCGGTCACCGCCTCGGTGACGGTGTGCTCCACCTGCAGCCGCGGGTTGGCCTCGATGAACACCAGCGGCAGGTCCGGCGACTGGTCGTCCACCAGAAACTCGAAGGTGCCCAGGCTGCGGTAGCCGCTGTGGCAGGCCATGCGCAGTGCGTGGGCGATCAGCTGTTCACGCAGGCCGGGTGCCAGGCCCGGGCTGGGCGCGATCTCCACCAGCTTCTGGAAGCGGCGTTGCAGCGTGCATTCACGCTCGCCCAGCGCGATGACCTGCTGGCCATCGCCCAGCACCTGCACCTCCAGGTGGCGGGCGCGGGGGATCAGGCGCTCGGCATACACCCCGCCATGGCCGAAGGCGGCCAGCGCCTCGGCGGCGCAACGGGCATAGGCCTCGGGCAGCGCGGCGGGGTCGGTCACCAGGCGCATGCCGCGCCCGCCGCCGCCGGCCACCGCCTTGAGCATCAGGCCGCTGGCCGGATCACCGGCACGCTGCGCGGCGAAAAAGGCCTGCAGTTCGGCCAGCGTGGCCGCGCCGGTGCCGGGCAGCAGCGGCACGCCCAGTTCGGCGGCCAGCGCGCGGGCGCGGGCCTTGTCGCCGAACAGCGCCAGCTGCGCTGGCGTGGGGCCGATGAAGGTGATGCCGGCGTCGGCGCAGGCCTGGGCGAAATCGGCCCGCTCGCTCAGGTAGCCATAGCCCGGGTGCACCGCGTCGCAACCCTGCTGGCGGGCGATGGCGACCAGCGCGGCGATGTCGAGGTAGGCGGCGGGGCCGGTGGCGGCCAGCGGCACGGCCGCGTCGGCCAGTGTGGTGTGCAGCGCGCCGGCATCGTCGGCCGAGTACACCGCCACGGTGGCGACGCCGAGGTCTTGTGCGGCGCGCAGGACGCGCACCGCGATCTCGCCGCGGTTGGCAATGAGCAGTTTCTGGAGCATGGTGCGGTCGATCCTACGGACGGCCCGCAGCGGCCTGCGTCACCTTGGTGATGGTGCCGGCCGCAGGCTGGTTGGTGCTCAGGCCACCGTGCGCAACTCCCCCGCGCCGTGCAGGTTGCTGATGCAGCGCCCGCAGATGCCGGGGTGCGCCGGGTCGGCGCCCACATCGGCCCGGTAGTGCCAGCAGCGCTCGCACTTGGCCGCAGCCGATGGCGTGACCTGCACCGCCAGCGCCTCACCCGCGACCAGCGTGACGGCCGAGGTGATGCAGACGAACTTCAGGTCATCTCCCAGGCTGGACAGCAGCGCATGGGTTTCCGGCGGCGCGGTGATCACCACCTCGGCCTGCAGCGACGAGCCCACCCCACCGTCGGCGCGCACCGCCTCGATGGCCTTGTTCACCGCGTCGCGCACCGTGCGCACTGCCGCCCACTTGGCCAGCAGCGCCGCATCGGGCGTGGCCAGCGGCCAGTAGGTCTGCTTGAAGATCGAGCCACGGCCAGCGGCGAACAGGGCCCAGGCTTCCTCGGCGGTGAAGCTCATGAACGGCGCCATCCAGCGCAGCATGGCCTGGGTGATGTGCCACAGCGCGGTTTGCGCGCTGCGCCGCGCGAGGCTTTTCGGCGCGGTGGTGTAGAGCCTGTCTTTCAGCACGTCCAGGTAGAACGCGCCCAGGTCTTCACTGCAATACACCTGCAGCTTGGCCACCACCGGGTGGAATTCATAGACCTGGTAGTGCGCCAGGATCTCGTCTTGCAGCGCACTGGCGCGGGCCAGCGCGAAGCGGTCGATCTCCAGCAGATCATCGGGCCCCACGCTGTCGGCGGCCACATCGAAGTCGCTCACATTGGCCAGCAGGAAGCGCAGCGTGTTGCGGATGCGGCGGTAGCCGTCGACCACCCGCGCCAGGATCTTGTCGTCACCGGCGATGTCGCCCGAATAGTCGCTGGCGGCCACCCACAGGCGAATGATCTCGGCGCCCAGCTTCTGGTTGATTACCTGCGGCTCGATGCCGTTGTTCAGGCTCTTGCTCATCTTGCGGCCCTGGCTGTCCACGGTGAAGCCGTGGGTCAGCAGGCCGCGGTACGGCGCGTGGCCATGGATGGCGCAAGACAGCAGCAGGCTGCTGTGGAACCAGCCGCGGTGCTGGTCATGGCCTTCCAGGTACAGGTCGGCCTCGGGGCCGGTGTCGTGGTGGCCCAGTGAGCCGTGCGCGTCGGCATGGGTGCCGCGCAGCACGTGCATGAAGGTGCTGCCGGAGTCGAACCACACCTCCAGGATGTCGCTGCTCTTGGTGTAGTGCGGCGCGTCGGCCGCGCCCAGCATCTCTTCGGCGGTCACGCGGCTCCAGGCCTCGATGCCACCCTGCTGCACGATGCCGGCCGCCTGGTCCAGGATCTCCATCGTGCGCGGGTGCAGCTCGCCTGAATCCTTGTGCAGGAAGAACGGCACCGGCACGCCCCAGCTGCGTTGGCGGCTGATGCACCAGTCGGGCCGGTTGGCGATCATGTCGCGCAGCCGCGCCTGGCCGTTGTGCGGGTAGAAGCTGGTGTGTTCGATCGCGGCCAGCGCCATCGCGCGCAGCGTCTGCGGCGCCTTGTCTTTGGTGAACACGCCTTCGCCCGCATCCATGCGCACGAACCACTGCGCTGCGGCGCGGTAGATCACCGGCGTCTTGTGGCGCCAGCAATGCGGGTAGCTGTGGGTGATGGTGGTGGTGGTGAGCAGGCGGCCGGCATCGCGCAGCGCGTCGATGATCTGCGGCACCGCCTTCCAGATGTTCAGCCCGCCGAACAGCGGAAAGTCGGCCGCATAGCTGCCGTTGCCCTGCACCGGGTTCAGGATGTCGTCGGTCTGCATGCCGTGGGCCACGCAGCTGTTGAAGTCGTCCACGCCATAGGCGGGCGAGCTGTGGACCAGGCCGGTGCCGTCGTCGGCGGTGGCGTAGTCGGCCAGGTAGACCGGGCTCAGCCGGTC
>JBBRVT010000399.1:0-4326 GCA_038246615.1 Burkholderiales bacterium | reverse complement strand
TGGTGGGCGGTGCAGGGCTTGAACCTGCGACCCCTGCCGTGTGAAGGCAGTGCTCTACCGCTGAGCTAACCGCCCGGAATCCTGTGTGCTGCAGCGTGTTGCCGCAGCCCGGTCGTGTTCCGGAAAGCCTCGGATTATGCCACCGCGTCTGCCGCCGCCTCGGTCGACTCCCTGGCCGTCGTGGCCGCGCGCTGCCACACCGTCTTGCCCCCACTGGCCTTGTCCAGTTCGGCCAGCCACTGGGCGTGGGCTGCCAACTCGTCGGCGCTGGGCTCGATCACGGGCAGCATGAAGGCACGCAGGTCCAGCGCCGCGGCGGCGGCACGGCTGCGGGCATCGTGGGCGTCGCCAACGTCGATCACCAGCGCCTTCTGGCCCCGGGTCATGCGCACATACACCTCGGCCAGCAGGCCCGCGTCCAGCAGCGCGCCGTGCAGTGTGCGGTGGGTGTTGTCCACCTCCAGGCGCTTGCACAGCGCGTCCAGGCTGTTGTGCTTGCCCTGGTACAGCTCGCGCGCCATCAGCAGGCTGTCGCTGACCTTGACCGCATGCTCGCGAAAGCGCGGGCGGCCCAGGCGGCGCAATTCGGCGTCGAGAAAACCGCAGTCGAAGGCGGCGTTGTGGATGATCACCTCGGCATCGCCGACAAAGGCCAGCAGCGCGTCGGCCACCTCGGCGAAACGGGGCTTGTCGGCGAGGAAGCTTTCCGTCAGGCCATGCACCTTCAGCGCTTCGGGGTGGCTGGGCCGGTCGGGGTTCAGGTACAGGTGCAGATGGCGATCGGTCAGGCGCCGGTTCACCATCTCGATGCAGCCGATCTCGACGATGCGGTCGCCGGTCTCGGCGCTCAGGCCGGTGGTTTCGGTGTCGAGGAAGACTTGTCTCATTGTTTGTTGCCCTTCTGGCCCGCGTTCTGCCCTTCCTTGTTCGCTGCTTTCTGCCCTGCCTTGTGCCGTGCCGTCTGGCCGCCCGGCGCTGTCGTCGCATGCATCACCGGCCCGCCCGCACGTCCGCACCACCACCACAGCGCGCCCCCGATCACGATCATCGGCACGCACAACCACTGGCCCATGCTCATGCCCCCCGCCAGCAGGCCCAGGAAGCTGTCGGGTTCACGGAAGTATTCGGCCGTGAAGCGCAGCACGCCATAGCCGAAGAGGAAGGCCGCCGACACTTGCCCGATGGCGCGGGGCTTGCGGGCGTACAGCCACAGCAGCACGAACAGCAGCAGCCCTTCCAGTGCCACCTGGTACAGCTGGGATGGATGGCGTGCCAGCATGCTGCCGCTCTGCGGAAAGGCCATGGCCCACGGCAGCGCCGGGTCGGCGGCGCGGCCCCAGAGTTCGCCGTTGATGAAGTTGCCCACACGCACGCTGGCCAGGCCGGTGGGCACACAAGGGGCCACCACGTCCATCACCTGCAGGAACGGCCGGCCGCGGCGCCGCGCGAACAGCGCCATCGCGATGATCACGCCCAGCAGTCCGCCATGGAAGGCCATGCCGCCCTTCCAGACCATGAAGATCTGCAGCGGGTCGGCCAAATATTCGCCGGGCTTGTAGAACAGCGCATAGCCCACGCGCCCGCCGACGATGACACCCAGCACGCCGTAGAACAACATGTCCTCGACATCGCGCCGCTCCCAGCCGGTGTTCGCGTACTGGGGCTGACGGATGCGCAGTGTGGCCAGCCACAGGAACAGGGCAAAGGCGACCAGGTAGGTCAGCCCGTACCAGTGCACCTGCACCGGGCCGAGCGAAAGTGCAACGGGGTCGAACTGAGGGTGGACGAGCATCGGGAACGGTGTCGAAAGTAGCGGGCCGGATGGCCTCGCCGATTGTCCACGCCCTGGCAGGCGGCCGGGCGGCAGGCGGCACGGACAGGGGCGGCCCTGACAGACGCACCGACGGACGCACCCACAGCGGCCCCGATAATCGCCGGCCTCACCCCAGGAGACCCAGGTCATGAGCTTCAACCGCCGCAGCAAGAACATCACCGAAGGCGTCGCGCGCGCGCCCAACCGCAGCATGTACTACGGCATGGGCTATACCGAGGGCGACTTCGGCAAGCCGATGATCGGCGTGGCCAACGGGCACAGCACGATCACGCCCTGCAACTCGGGCCTGCAGAAGCTGGCCGATGCGGCTGTTGAAGGCCTGAAGGCTGCCGGCGCCAACCCGCAGGTCTTCGGCACGCCGACCATCAGCGACGGCATGGCCATGGGCACCGAGGGCATGAAGTACAGCCTGGTCAGCCGCGAGGTCATCGCCGATTGCATCGAGACCTGCGTCGGTGGCCAGTGGATGGACGGGGTGCTCGCCATCGGCGGCTGCGACAAGAACATGCCCGGGGCCATGATGGGCATGCTGCGCGCCAACGTGCCGGGCATCTTCGTCTACGGCGGCACCATCCTGCCGGGCCGCTACAAGGGCGAAGACCTCAACATCGTCAGCGTGTTCGAGGCCGTGGGCCAGTTCAGCGCCGGCAAGATGAGCGAAGAAGACTTCTGCCAGATCGAGCGCCGCGCCATCCCCGGCACGGGGTCCTGCGGTGGCATGTACACGGCCAACACCATGTCGTCGGCGTTCGAGGCCATGGGCATGAGCCTGCCGTCGTCATCCACCATGGCCAACGTCGAAGACCCCATCGTGGCCCACACCCGCGAGGCCGCGCGCGTGCTGGTCGAAGCCGTCAAGGCCGACCTGAAGCCGCGCGACATCGTCACCCGCAAGTCGATCGAAAACGCCGTGGCGGTGATCATGGCCACCGGCGGTTCGACCAACGCGGTGCTGCACTTCCTGGCCATGGCGCACACGGCCGGGGTCGAGTGGACGATCGACGACTTCGAGCGGGTGCGGCAGCGTACCCCGGTGTTGTGCGACCTGAAGCCCAGCGGCAAGTACCTGGCCATCGACCTGCACCGTGCCGGCGGCATTCCGGCGGTGATGAAGGTGCTGCTCGACGCCGGCCTGTTGCACGGCGACTGCATCACCATCACCGGCAAGACGGTGGCCGAAAATCTGGCCAACGAGCCCGCGCTGCGCACCGACCAGGACGTCATCCGCGCGGCCGACAAACCCATCTACGCGCAGGGCCATCTGGCGATCCTGCGCGGCAACCTCAGCACGGAGGGCTGCGTGGCCAAGATCACCGGACTGAAGAACCCGGTGATGAACGGCCCGGCGCGGGTGTTCGACGATGAGCAGAGTGCACTGGCCGCCATCATGGCCGGCAAGATCGTCGCCGGTGACGTGATGGTGCTGCGCTACCTGGGCCCCAAGGGCGGCCCGGGCATGCCCGAGATGCTGGCGCCCACCGGCGCACTGATCGGCCAGGGCCTGGGCGAGAGCGTGGGCCTGATCACCGACGGCCGCTTCAGCGGCGGCACCTGGGGCATGGTGGTCGGGCACGTGGCGCCCGAGGCCTATGCCGGCGGCGTGATCGCGCTGGTGCAGGAAGGCGACCGCATCACCATCGACTCGAAGCAGCTGCTGCTGCATCTGGACGTGGACGAGGCTGAGCTTGCGCGCCGCCACGCCAGCTGGGTGCAGCCGGCGCCGCGATACACGCGGGGGGTGATGGCGAAGTTTGCGAAGAACGCCAGCAGCGCCAGCCTGGGCGCGGTGCTGGACGGCGACTGAGGCCTACAGCCGCGGCTCGCGGCGGTCGGCCGCGGTGGGGTCGCGCTGAGGTCTCGGGTCGGACAGCGGCGCGGCCGGGGGAGGGGTGGCGAACGGATCGGTCAGCTTGCCGCCGCGCTGGTGGTCCAGCACCTCGTGGCTGGGGGCGCCGCCCGACTTGCCTCGGGCACGGGCGTCGGACTTCAGGCCCAGCGACACCATGGCCTTCTCGCGCCGCGCGACCTTGCGGTCTTCCATGCGCTCGATGGCGCGCTTTTGCGTCAGGCCCAGGCTGTCCGAGACCTGCCACCAGATGACGGCGACCACAAAGGGCGCCAACACCACCCACCACGACCACTCGGCCGTGGGGCCGATGCCGGCCATCTTCGCGGCCAGCAGCAGGACACCGATAAGAACAAGGGGCATGGCCCGAATGTAGCGCCGCGCCCCTCCCTGCGGGGGGTCGGATCAGTTGGTCTGTGACAACTGCTCCAGGATCGCCGGGTTTTCCAAGGTGCTGGTGTCCTGGGTGATGGCCTCGCCCTTGGCGATCGAACGCAGCAGTCGCCGCATGATCTTGCCGCTGCGTGTCTTGGGCAGGTTGTCGCCGAAGCGGATGTCCTTGGGCTTGGCGATGGGGCCGATTTCCTTGGCCACCCAGTTGCGCAACTCGGCCGCGATCTTCTTCGCCTCGTCGCCCGTCGGCCGG
>JBBRVT010000398.1:0-4336 GCA_038246615.1 Burkholderiales bacterium | reverse complement strand
TCGCGGTGGCCATGAATGCGCACTGGCAGACTGAGGAACTGGCCTACGGCCTGCAGGACAGCGGCGCCAAGGTGCTGCTGGCCGACCAGGAGCGGCTGGACCGCCTGGCTGGCGCGGGTGACCTGCCCGGCCTGTCGGCTGGTTTGCAAGTTCTGGCCGTGCGCCCGACCAAACCGCTGGCTCCGGGCGTGCGCAACCTGGCCGATCTGACCGCCGCCCTGGGCGATGTGCCGATGCCGCCGGTGGCCATCCAGCCCGACGACGCTGCCACCATCCTCTACACCTCGGGCTCCACCGGCCACCCCAAGGGCGTGGTCAGCACCCAGCGCAACATCATCAGCGCGCTGTTGTCCTGGGAGCTGGACCGTTTCATCGGCGAGCGGGTCAGCGGCATCACGCCGCCGGTGCCGGCAGTGCAGCCGGGCACGCTGCTGGCGGTGCCGCTGTTCCATGTCACCGGCCTGCATGCCAGCTACCTGTCGGGCTTCCGTGCCCAGCGCCGGCTGGTGGCCATGTACCGCTGGGACGTGGAGGCCGCCGCTGCGCTGATCGACAGCCACCAGCTCAACTCGATGATCGCCCCGGCGGCAGTCACCGGTGACCTGCTGCGCCTGGCGCAGACCGGCCGCCACAGCCTGGCCAGCCTGCAGATCCTGGGCGGTGGCGGTGCCCCACGCGCGCCCGAGCAGGTGCGCCAGATCGGCAAGAGCTTCACCCAGGCGCTGCCCGGCACCGGCTGGGGCATGACCGAGACCAATGCCATCGGCTGCGGCATCGGCGGGCAGGACTATCTCGACCGGCCGGCCAGCTCGGGCCGCAGCGCGGTGGTGCTGGACCTGAAGGTGGTCGACGAGCAGGGCGTGGCGCTGCCTCCCGGCCAGCGCGGTGAACTGCTGGTGCGCGGCAGCTCGATGTTCCAGTGCTACTGGAACCGCCCCGACGTCAATGCCCAGGTGTTTGTTCCGGCCGAGGGCGGCGACTGGTTCCGCACCGGCGACGTGGCGCAGTTCGACGACGAGGGCTTCATTTTCATCGTCGACCGCATCAAGGACCTGATCATCCGCGGCGGCGAGAACATCGGCTGCGGCCAGGTGGAGGCGGCCCTGCTGCTGCACCCGCAGGTGCACGAGGCGGCGGTGTACGCCGTGCCCGATGAGCGGCTTGGCGAGGAGGTGGGCGCCACCGTGCATGGCGACCCGCAGCTGGACGTGGATGCGCTGCGCGGCTTCCTGGCCCAGCACTTGGCGAAGTTCGAACTGCCGCGCTACATCGTCAAGTCGGATGAGCCGCTGCCGCGCACGCCGTCGGGCAAGGTGCTGAAGCGGCAGATCCGGCTGGCCGCGCTGGCCGTGCTGCAACCCGGTGCCGCGTCACCCACGCCGGGCGCGTGAGCGCAGCGCCCGCCCACGTGGCGGCCGGCCGCTTCACCAGCGGCCCGATCACGCCGACGCTGGCGAGCTTTGCGCTGCCGCTGCTGCTGACCAACCTGCTGCACTCGCTGACCGGCACCTGGGGCGCGATCTGGGTCGGCCGGATGCTGGGTGCCGAGGCGCTGACAGCGGTGGCCACCGCCACGGTGCTGATGTACATGGTGATGGGATCGGCCATGGGCATCGGCACGGCGGCCGGCGTGGCCATCGGCCAGAGCCTGGGTGCCGGCGATGGGCGGGCAGTCAAGCGGGTGGTGGGCTGCGCCATCGCCTTCGTCGTCGGGCTGTCGCTGGCGCTGGCGGCGCTGGGCTGGCTGCTGACACCAGCCATCGTGGCGGCGATGGACGTGCCGGCTGCCTCGCGCGGGTTTGCCATCACCCACCTGCGCATGACCTGCCTGACCATGCCCAGCATCTTCACCTACGTGGTGATGATGATGATGCTGCGCGGCTCCGGCGACGCGAAGACGCCGTTCCGCTTCACCCTGGTGTGGATCGTCGGCGCGGTGCTACTGACGCCGCTGCTGGTGTCGGGTGCCGGTGCCTGGGGCGGGCCGGGCTGGGCCGGCTTCGGCATCGCCGGCCTGGGCCTGGCGCACCTGCTGGCCAACGGCCTGGCGCTGGGGCTGCTGGTGGCCTATGTGTACTGGCAGCGCTCGCCCGTCGCCCTGCATGGCGACGACCTGCGCCACCTGCAGCCCGACCCGGTGCTGCTGGTGTTGCTGGTCAAGCGCGGCCTGCCGCTGGCGCTGGAATCGATCATCGTGCAGGGTGCCTACTTCGTGCTGCTGTCGATGGTCAACGCCTACGGCGCGGCCACGGCGGCGGCGTATGCGGCGTCGGCCCAGCTGTGGGCCTTCGTGCAACTGCCCAGCAATGCATTGGCTGCGGCCATGTCGGCGATGGCGGCGATGAACATCGGCGCGAACCGCTGGGACCGGGTCGACCAGATCGCCTGGCGCGGCTGCGCGCTCAGCTTCGGCATCGCCAGCGTCGTCACGCTGGCGATGCTGGCGCTGGGCACCTTGCCGCTGCGGCTGTTCGTGCCGGCCGATGCCGCCGTGCTGGCGATGGCCTGGCAGATCAACCTGATCGTGCTGTGGGGCTGGATCGCGCTGTCGGTCACCATGGGGCTGTTCGCCGTGATGCGGGCCAATGGCGCCATGCTGGCGCCGATGCTGATCTTCGCCGCCACCATGTGGGCCGGCCGGGTGCCGTTTGCCCATGCGCTGCAGCCCTGGCTGGGCGAGGCCGCCATCTGGTGGAGCTTTCCGTTCGGCAGCGTGCTGTCGGCGCTGGTGGCCTGGGCCTGGTACCGGCGCGGCAGCTGGCGCAAGAACCGGCCGATGCTCGCGCCGCAGGACAGCCAGCTCGACGAGGGCCATGTCGGCGAGTGAACGCAAGATGCCTGCTGCGCCGCCCGTTAAGCTGTCGACAACCCGAGCCTTGCCGCCTTCGATCCAACCCCACAGGAAACCGCCATGAAGACCCGCATCACCGAACTGTTCGGCATCCAGCACCCCATCATCCAGGGCGGTATGCACTATGTCGGCTTTGCCGAACTGGCGGCGGCCGTCAGCAATGCCGGCGGCCTGGGCCTGATCACCGGCCTGACGCAGAAGACGCCCGAGCTGCTGGCCGACGAGATCGCCAAGTGCCGCGCGCTGACCGACAAGCCCTTCGGCGTGAACCTCACGTTCCTGCCCAGCCTGAACACGCCCGACTACCCCGGCTACATCAAGGCCATTCTCGATGCTGGGATCAAGGCGGTGGAAACCGCCGGCAACAACCCGCAGAAGTGGCTGCCGATGCTGCACGAGGCCGGCGTCAAGGTGATCCACAAGTGCACCAGCGTGCGCCACTCGCTGAAGGCGCAGAGCATCGGCTGCGATGCGGTCAGCGTCGACGGCTTCGAATGCGGCGGCCACCCCGGTGAAGACGACATCCCCAACTTCATCCTGCTGCCGCGCGCCGCCGACGAGCTGAAGATCCCCTTCGTGGCGAGCGGGGGCATGGCCGACGGCCGCAGCCTGGTGGCCGCGCTGGCGCTGGGCGCCGAGGGCATGAACATGGGCACCCGCTTCATCGCCACGGTGGAGGCGCCGGTGCATCAGAACGTGAAGGACGCCATCGTCGCCGCCAGCGAGCTGGACACCCGCCTGGTGATGCGCCCGCTGCGCAACACCGAGCGGGTGCTGCGCAATGCCGCCGTCGACCGCCTGCTGGAGAAGGAAAAGGCCCTGGGCGCCAACCTCAAGTTCGAGGACATCATCGACGAGGTGGCCGGCGTCTACCCGAAGATCATGATGGACGGCGCCATGGAAGCCGGCGCCTGGAGCTGCGGCATGGTGGCCGGCCTGATCCACGACATCCCCACGGTGCAGCAGCTGATCGACCGCATCATGGCCGAGGCCGACCAGATCATCACCCAGCGGCTGGCGCGGTTCGCCGCGTCTTGACCTTGGCGGACAACCGGCGGGACACGGCGCGCGTTACACAGCGATGAACCTCGCGCCTGCCGCCCTGTCCCTGTCCCTGGCCCTGGCCCTGAGCCTGGCCCTGGGGCCGGCCAGCGCCGCCCGTGCTGCGGAGCCCACGCCGCAGGACCGCTATGCCGCCCAGTGCGTGGCCGCGCTGGAGGCCAGTGCCGACGAACTGGCGCGCCAGGTCCGGGACGGCAAGGACGCTGCCCGCCAGCCGCTGCTGGACCAGCTGACCTTCGGCGTGGCCTTCCTCGGCGACAGCTACCTGCACGGCCAGGCCAACGAAGACCAGGCGCGCGCCTTGGTCCACCAGGCCGAACTGGCCCAGCGCAGCCTCAGCCCCGCCGAGCTGGCTGCCCGCCAGGCCCTCTGCGCCAGCGAAGGCGCACGCCTGCTGGCCAACGCCAATGTGCTGGAGCGAGC
>JBBRVT010000397.1:0-4345 GCA_038246615.1 Burkholderiales bacterium | reverse complement strand
CCATGGCCGTAGCGCAGCGCCATGCCGGTGTTGCCGCTGGCGACCCGGCAACGCCGGGCGGTCTGCTGAGCCTGGGCAATCCGCAACTGCTGACCCGGCTGATGGAGCAAGCCGGCTTCGTGGGGATCGAAGTGCAGGCCCTGTCGGCGCCGTTTCGGACGCCACGCTGCGAGGACTATGTCGAGTTCGTGCGCAGTGCCGGCTCACCGGTGATCGAACTTCTCAGGCCATTGCCCGCCGCAGCCCGCGAAGCAGCCTGGCTGGAGATCACCGCGCAGTTGCGCCGCTTCACCACGCCGCACGGCTGGGTGGGCCCCAACGCGTTGCTGCTGATGGCGGCACGGCGCCTGGCCTGACGGTGGGCACTGCTTCGACCGGGCTCGCGCCCGGGCGCAAACGTCCTGGCGCAGATGAACGGCGGCTTCAGCGGTCGCGCAGGGCGATGGCGCACCTGCGGGTCGCCACCACCCCGCGCGGCGCACCACGCTAACGCCCATCCGGCGCGTAGTCGGCCAGCTTCAGCGGGCTGCGCGCGGCGATGTGGCCGCGCAGCACTTCGGCGTCGTTCAGGCCCGAGTTCACATAGCCGGGGTGGCTGGCCATGTTCGGGTAGCCGTCGCCGCCGATGGCGGTGAAGTTGTTGATCGCCAGCGTGTAGCGGCGCGCGGCGTCGATCGGCTGGCCGCCGACCCGCGCCTCCAGCACCCGGCCGTCGGCCACGCGCCACTGCAGGCCGGCGGTCTGCGGGTAGCCGCCCGAGCCGGGGCCCATCTTCGCGGCGGCGCCCAGCCAGTCCAGCAGCTCGGCGCCGGTCAGCGTGAGCACGACCACGGTGTTGGCGAAGGGCTGCACCTTCAGCACGTCGCGGTAGGTGATCTGGCCGGCGGGCAGTGAATCGCGCACGCCGCCGCCGTTGATGACGGCCAGGTCGGCGCCGGTGCGCTCGCGCATCGCCCGGGCGATCAGCGTGCCCAGCGTGGTGGGCTGGCTGCGCACCCGCACCCGGTCGCCGTCGAACTCGCCATCGGCCTGGCCCACCGGCACCAGCAGCCGGGCCTGGCCCACCTGCTGGAACGGCTGCAGCATGCTGCGCAGCGCAGCGTCTTCGGGGATGGGTTCGCCCACCAGCACCTTGCTGCCGTCGGCCTGGCGCACTTTCAGGTTGATGGGCACCAGCTGGTAGGTCTGCAGCTCGACCTTGCCGCCGCCGATGACGAAGTCGGCGCGGCCGACGTACTTGCCCCATTCATGCGCCTGCACGATCCAGGTGCCGTTCTGACGGTCGGGCGCGCAGGGCTG
This sequence comes from Burkholderiales bacterium, assembly GCA_038246615.1. Taxonomy (GTDB): domain Bacteria; phylum Pseudomonadota; class Gammaproteobacteria; order Burkholderiales; family Burkholderiaceae_C; genus Pseudaquabacterium. Next base: position 3,046 of record JBBRVT010000397.1, on the reverse strand, counting down.
GCCGGGCCGGTAGGCCTCGTTGCGCTGGCTCTCGGTCAGCATGCACACCGGGTTCTGGCTGTGGCCGCCGACGATCAGGTCCAGCCCCGTCACCGCGCGCGCCAACTCCACGTCGCCCGGCGCATTGACGCCGCGCCGGCCGTCGGGAAAGTGCCCCATGTGGGTGGCGGCGATCACCATGTCGGCCTGGGCGCGCAGCTGCGGCACCAGCTGCGCGGCCTCGTCCGCCGGCTTGCGGAACCTGAGGCCGCGGATGTGGTCGGGCAGCACCATCCTGGTGGTGTCCTCGGTGGTCAGGCCCAGCACCGCGATCTTGTAGCCGCCGCGCTCGAAGATGCGGAAGGGTTCGAACAGGCGCTGGCTGCCCTGGTAGATGTTGGCCGACAGCAGCGGGAAGCTGGCCCACTGCCGCTGCTTGGCCAGCACCGCCGGCGGCTTGTCGAACTCGTGGTTGCCCACCGCCATCGCGTCGTAGCCCAGCACCACCATGCCCTTGAAGTCGGGCTCGGCGTCGAGCAGGTCGCTCTCGGGCACGCCGGTGTTCACGTCGCCGCCGTCGAGCAGCAGCACGTGGCCGCCAGCCGCCGCCACTTCGGCGCGGATGCGGTCGATCACCGTCTTGCGCGCGGCCAGGCCGTATTCGCCGTCGCTGTTGGGCCAGAAGCGGCCGTGGTGGTCGTTGGTGTGCAGGATGGTCAGCTGCAGCGGCGCGCGGGCTGCAGGCGGTGGGGCCGAGGGCGGTGTGGCGCAAGCGGCCAGCAGCAGCGCCGGCAGCAGGATGGCCAGTGTGCGGCGGTGAAGAGTGGCGGGCATGGGCGGGGCCGGGCGGTGGGAAAGGGATGCGCTTGAGTGTGCCTTGCCGGCGTGCGGCCAGCGCCCACGATGGGGCAACATCACTGCCCCGACACCCCGCACCCGACCGCCATGTTCCGCCAGACCTACATCGACCATGCCCAGCTCGTCAGCCAGCTCACCACCTGGGCGCAGCAGCACCCCGGCCTCGCCCATGTCTCCAGCCTGGGCACCAGCGCCAGCGGGCGTGACATCCCGCTGCTGACCATCGGCCGCCAGCCCGAGCGCGGCGGCCCGGCGGTGTGGGTCGACGGCAACATGCACGCCAGCGAGCTGTGCGGCACCAGCGTGGCGCTGGCGATTGCCGAAGACGTGCTGGCCATCCATGCCGGGGCAGACGCCGCTGGCGGCCAGCCGCTGCCGCCGCACATGGCCCAGGCCATCCGCGAGACGCTGTTCTACGTCGTGTCGTGCATCTCGCCCGACGGCGCCGAGGAGGTGCTGCAGCGTGGGCGTTATGTGCGCAGCAGCCCGGTCGACGACCGGATACACCGCCACCATGCGCATTGGGTGACCGAGGACATCGACGGCGACGGCATGGCGCTGACCATGCGGCGTGTCGACCCGGACGGCGAGCTGGTGGAGCTGCGCGGCGACGACGGCCAGCCGCTGCAGCCCGCCTTGATGGTGGCGCGCCAGCCCGAGGACGGCGGGCCGTTCTACCGCCTGTACCCCGAAGGCCGCATCGCCAACTTCGATGGCCGCAGCATCCCCGACCCGCACTACCTGTCGGACAACCTCTACGACTTCAACCGCAACTTCCCGTACCACTGGGCGCCCGAGCCGCAGCAGGCCGGTGCCGGCCACTACCCCGGCAGCGCGCCCGAGACCCGCGCGGTGCTCGACTTCGCCACCCGCCACCCCAACATCATGCTGTGGCTGAACCTGCACACCTTCGGCGGCGTGCTGATCCGCCCGCTGGGCGACAAGCCCGACAGCAAGATGAACCCGGGTGATCTCGCCATCTACGAGCAGGTGGAAGCCTGGATGACCGTGCACACCGGCTATGCCAGCGTCAGCGCCTTCCATGAGTTTCTCTACGAGTCCGACAAGCCGCTGCACGGCGCCCTGATGGACTTTGCCTACCACCAGCGTGGCGCGCTGGCTTATGTGGTCGAGCTGTGGGACTTGTTCCAGCAGCTGGGCATCGCCCGCAAGAAGCCGTTTGTCGACCACTACAGCAAGTTCACCCGGGCCGACATGCGCGCGCTGGCCGCATTCGACCGCCAGCACAACGCCGGGCGCATCTTCAGCACCTGGAAGCCGCTGCAGCACCCGCAGCTGGGCGCGGTGGAGGTGGCGGGATTCGACCCGCGCGTGGGTATCTGGAACCCGCCCTACGAGCGGCTGGCGGCCACCTGCCAGACGCAGAGCGCGGCCTTCTTGCGCGTGGCGGCGCTGCTGCCGCGCATCAGCGTGGCGGTGGTGGCGCAAGAGCGCAGCGGCGACCACACCCGCATCGAGATCCGCATCGCCAACCACGGCTACCTGGGCAGCTGCGGCCTGCCGTCGGCCAAAGACCTGCCGCATGTGGAGCCGCTGCGGCTGACCACCAGTGCCGACGGGGTGGCCGTGCTGGCGCCGGCCCAGGCGGTGCTGGAGATCGGCCACCTGGAGGGCTGGGGCGGCGGCCTGTACGGCGGGCCCAGCGTGTTCTCGCCCTGGACCCGCGGCAACGGCCATGAGCGCTTCGTCACCCTGGTGGTGGCCGGCAGCGGCATGCTGACGGTGCGCGTGGGCAGCTGCCGGGTGGGCTTTCAGGAGATGGTGCTGGCGGTGGGCTGATCGGCCCTACACCACCAGCGCCGGCACCACCACCGCCAGCAGCCGCTGCGCCAGCGCGGCGGTGGCCTGGGCGGTGGCCAAGGTGTGCGCATGGCTCAGCACCTGGCCCGACATGCCGGCGGCGTAGTTGGTGAACATCGACAGGCCCAACACCCGCAGCCCGGCATGGCGCGCCAGGATGGTCTCGGGCACGGTGCTCATGCCCACCGCCTGCGCGCCCATCAGCCGCAGCATGCGGATCTCGGCCGGCGTCTCGAACTGCGGGCCCAGCACCCAGGCGTACACACCTTCGTGCAGCCCGATGCCGGCGTCGGCAGCTGCGGCGGCGGCCTGGTCGCGCAGCGTGGCGCAGTAGGCCTGGCCCATGTCGACGAAGCGGCTGGCGCCGGGCTCGTCATGCAGCGGCGTG
>JBBRVT010000396.1:0-4366 GCA_038246615.1 Burkholderiales bacterium | reverse complement strand
CTGACCGGGCCGAAGGCTTCGATCTCATGCACCGCGTGGTTGTGCAGCGGATCGTGGCAGACCAGCAGCGTGGGCGCGAAGAAGGCGCCGTGCGCGGTGCCGGCACCCAGCGGCACGGCGCCCTCGCCGCCGCACACCAGGTCGCATCCGTTGCGCAGTTCAGCCACCCGCTGGGCCACATCGGCCAGCTGGGCGTGGCTGGCCAGCGCGCCCATCGTCACGCCCTGCACCGCCGGGTCGCCGACCACCACCTTGGCCAGGCGGTCGCGCAGCGCATGGGCCACCGCGTCGAGCAGGCTGCGCGGCACGATGGCGCGGCGGATGGCGGTGCATTTCTGCCCGGCCTTCACCGTCATCTCGCGCGCCACCTCTTTGACGAAGAGGTCGAACTCGGGCGTGTCGGGCGTGCAATCGGGCGCCAGGATGGCGCAGTTCAGTGAGTCGGCCTCGGCATTGAACGGCACACTGTGGCGCACGATGTTGGGGTGCACGCGCAGCCTGGCTGCGGTGTCGGCACTGCCGGTGAAGGTGACGACGTCCTGGCCATTCAGCCGGTCGAGCAGGTCGCCGGTGCCGCCGATCACCAGCTGCAGCGCGCCTTCGGGCAGCAGGCCTGATTGCAGCATCAGGCGCACCGCCGCCTCGGTCAGGTAGCTGGTGGCGGTGGCCGGCTTGCCGATGCAGGGCATGCCGGCCAGAAAGCTGGGTGCGAACTTTTCCAGCAGCCCCCACACCGGGAAGTTGAAGGCGTTGATGTGCACCGCCACGCCGCCGCGCGGCACCAGGATGTGGGTGCCGGCGAACTGGTTGGTCTTGCCCAGCGACAGCGCCGGCCCTTCGTGTACCAGGTTGCCCGACGGCAGCTCGTTCGCGCCGACGCCGGCATAGGCCGACAAGGTGCCGCAACCGCCTTCGATGTCGATCCAGCCGTCGGCGCGGGTGGCGCCGGTGTGGGCCGACACGGCGTACAACTGCTCCTTGTGCTCGTTCAAGTACCTGGCCAGCGCCTTCAGCCGCTCTGCCCGCTGCTGGAAATCCAGCTTCAGCAAATTCGGCAGGCCGACCGTGCGCGCATGGTGCAGCGCCTCGCCAAAGTCGATGGCCTCGGCATGGGTGTGGGCCACGGTGTGGCCGTTGACGGCGCTGCGCAGCGCCTGGGCGGGCTCGCTGCCCAGCCAGCGGCCGGCGATGTGGCTTTGCAGGGTGGTGCTCATGGGCTTGCCTCCAGTGCGGTGGCGGGCAGTGCCAGGGCTGGCAAGCCGCCAAGAAACAGATCGGCCACCATCGGGGCCAGGCTGTCGTGGTCGAGCGCGCCGTCGGGCCGCACCCAGGTGAACAGCCAGTTGATCATGCCGAACAGCAGCATGGTCACCGGCTTGGCCAGTGCGGCCTGGCCCAGCGCCGGGCGCAAGGCCACCACCGCCCGGGCAAAGCCGGCCACCACCGCGCGCTCCACCGCCAGGATGCGCTCGCGGTCGGCCGCCTCGAGAAAGCGCACATCGTCGGTGAGCACGCGGTGGGCGTTCTGCGCATCGGCATACTCGGCCACGATGCGGCCGATCAGCGTGCGCAGCCGTGCCTCGGGGCTTAGTGTCTGGGCGTCCACCTCGTCCACCAGCGCCTGCAGCCGGGTGACGTGGCCTTCGGCAATCTCCACCAGCATCGCGTACTTGTCGCGGTAGTAGTGGTAGAGCGTGGCCTTGCTCAGCCCGCATGCCTCGGCCACCTGGTTCATCGATGTGGCCGGGTAGCCGCTGCGGGCGAACAGCGCGGCCGCATGCTGCAGGATGGCTTCCCGCTGCGCGTCGTAGTTAGGGGCGCGGCCGCGGGCCATGCGTTGCCGCTCAACGCTCGTCGAACGACAGCACCACCCGCTCGGTGAGCGGATGCGCCTGGCAGCACAGCACGAAGCCGGCCGCCACCTCGGCCTTGTCGAGCGCGAAATTGCGCTCCATGCGCACCTCGCCTTCCAGCAGCTTGGCGCGGCAGGTGCCGCACACGCCCGAGGTGCAGGAGAACGGCACCTCCAGCCCGGCGGCGGCCGCAGCGTCCAGGATGCTGGGCTGCTGCTTGCGGAAGATGATCTCGCGGCGCAGGCCGTCGCGCACGATCACGATGCGGGCTTCCTCGGCGTCGCCGGGCTGGGCTTCATGCACGATCGCGCCCAACCCCGCGCCCAACCCCGCGCCCGAACCCGCCCCAACGGCAGCACCAGCCTGCGGCGCCACGCCGAAGCGCTCGATGTGCACCCGGTCTTCGGGCACACCCGCAGCCAGCAGCGCGGCTTCGGCCTCGTCGTTCATCTGGAACGGGCCGCAGATGTAGGCATGGGCGATGCTGGCCGCCGGCACCAGGCTGGCCAGAAACTCGCCCAGCTTGTCGCGGTTCATGACCCCCGTGTTGAGTGGCGCGTCCTGCCGCCGGGCCGGCCCAAGGCGGGACGCCGCCCCCTCGGAGGGCAGGTGCGCAGCACCGTGGGGGCCGTCATCTCCGCTGGGCTCGTCGCTGAACACATGGTGCAGCACCAGGCGCTGCATGTAGCGGTTCTTCAGGTCTTCCAGCTCTTCCTTGAACATGGTGCTCTGCAGGCTGCGGTTGCCGTAGATCAGCGTGAACTGCGACAGCGGCTCACGCGCCAGCACCGTCTTCATGATCGACAGGATCGGCGTGATGCCGCTGCCGCCTGCAATGCCCAGATGCTGGCGCCGTGCCGCCGGGTCCAGCGGCACGAAGAAGCGGCCCTGCGGCGCCATCACGCTGATGCTGTCGCCGGGCTGCAATGAAGCATTGATCCAGTTGCTGAACACCCCGCCGCGCACTTTGCGCACGCCCACGCGCAACTCGCCGTCGTCCACGCCGGCGCAGATGCTGTAGCTGCGGCGCAGGTCCTGCCCGTCGATGGTCTTGCGCAGCGTGAGGTACTGGCCCTGGGTGAAGCCGAAGGTGGCGCGCAGGTCGGGCGGCACGTCGAAGCTGACGACCACCGCCTCGGCGGTGTCGGGGGTGACGCTGCGCACGGTCAGGGGGTGGAACAGGACGCTCATCGGGTGGCGCTCGCAGTCAGATGGCTTTGAAGTGCTCAAACGGCTCGCGGCACGTGATGCAGCGGTACAGCGCCTTGCAGGCGGTGGAGCCGAATGCCGACAGGCGCTCGGTCGTCTTGCTGCCGCAGCGCGGGCAGGCCACGGCCTGTGCCGCCATGCGGCCCATCAGACGGATCGGCACGCCGGTACCTGCGGCCACCGGCCCGGGCGGCGCGATGCCGTAGGCACGCAGTTTCTCGCGGCCGGTGTCGCTGATCCAGTCGGTGGTCCAGGCGGGGGCGCGCTGCAGCGTGACGGCCACCGTGCCGAAGCCGGCCGCCTCCAGCGCATCCACCACGCTCTGCTGGATGACCTCGGTGGCCGGGCAGCCTGAATAGGTGGGCGTGAGCACCACGTCCACGCCGCCTGCGCGGGGAAGCACATCGCGCACGATGCCCAGGTCGACCAGCGACAGCGCCGGCACCTCGGGGTCGAGCACGGTGGCCAGCACCGCCCAGGCCTGGGCGGTGCGGTCGGCCAGCACCGGGGTGTCGGTCACCAGACACCGCCGGGATAGGCGCGCTGCAGATGCTGCATCGTCGCCAGCAGGTGGCCCATGTGCTCGGTGTGCACGCCGCGCTTGCCGGTGCTGCGGAAGGCGCTGCCGACGGGCTGCTGCAGGCCGGCCTCGGCCAGCACCGCGCCCACCTCGGCCTGCCAGTCGGCCTGCACATCGGCCCAGCGCGGGCCCAGGCCGCTGGCGGCTGCCGCATCGTCGACCGCGTCGGCCTCGAACAACTCAGGCACATAACGCCACAGCTGGGCGAGCGCAGCCTGGCTGCGCCGGGCAGATTCGGCCGTGCCGTCGCCCAGACGCACCACCCAGTCGGCCGCATGCTGCTGGTGGTAGCGCGCCTCCTTCACCGCCTTGCCGGCGATGGCGGCCAGCTCGGCGTCGGTGGATGTCTGCAGCCGCTGCCACAGCAGCTTCAGCAGCGTGGCCGCCATCAGGTTGCGCTGCACGGTGAAGGCGAAATCACCGCGCGGCAGCTCCACCAGCGTGGGGTTGCGGTAGTCACGCTCGTCACGCAGAAAGGCCAGCTGGTCTTCGTCGAGGCCCTGGCCCGCGCCGGCATGGCTGAGCAGCGCCCGGGCCTGGCCGATCAGGTCGAGCGCCATGTTGGTCAGTGCGATGTCTTCTTCGAGCACCGGGCCGTGGCCGCACCACTCGCCCAGGCGCTGTCCCAGGATCAGGCAGGTGTCGCCCAGGCGCAGCAGGTACTGCGTGGCGGTGTCTTGTTGCAGTTGGATGGAGGCGGTCATGGCATCACCTTCACATGTGG
>JBBRVT010000395.1:0-4392 GCA_038246615.1 Burkholderiales bacterium | reverse complement strand
GCCGCGGCCGCCGTCGCCCGCCAGGATGTGCAAGCTGCCGCCAATGCGCGCCGCGCGGCGGCGCATGCCGGCCAGGCCGCGGCCGGTGCCGATACCAGTGCCAGCGCCGGTGCTGCCATCAGTGCTGCCACCAGTGCTGCCACCAGTGCTGCCGCCAGTGCTGTCATCTCTGCCGATGTCGCTTCCGCTCGCCAGCGCGGCGGGCATGCCCTGGCCGTCGTCGCTCACCCGCAGCTCGCAGCCGCCGGCCACCGCAGCCAGCGCCACGCCGATGGTGCTGGCGCCGGCATGGCGGGCGGCGTTGTTGACGGCCTCTTGCACCAGGCGAACGACATCCAGCGCCTGCGCCGGCGCCAGCGGCGGCATCTGCGGCAGCGCATCCACCTGCCAGTGCAGCCGCTGGCCCAATGCCAGCAGGCGCGGTTCGATGCGCTGGCGCAGCTGGCCCAGCAGCGCCGGCAGGGGCTGGCCGTCACCGTCGAGTGCGTTGATCACCAGGCGCAGGTCGTTCAGCGCCTCTTGCGCCACCTGGGCCACGGTTTCGCGCGGCACGTCGTCGCGCCGCGCCAGGCGCACGGCGGTGACCAGCTGCGCGCCGATGCCGTCGTGCATGTCGAGCATCATGCGTTGGCGCTCGGTCTGCACCGCAGCCTCGCGCCGGCGCTCGGCCTGCGCGCGCTGCTGCACCAGCTGCTGGGCCGCCAGCACCACCAGCACCAGGTACAGCGGCAGGCCGCTGGCGGGGGTCAGCATGAAGGGATCAGGCGGCAGCACATCGGTGGCCACCAGCATGGTCTGCACCGGGCCGGCAAACCACAGCAGCTCGGCACCGGTCAGCGCGGTGGCCTGCCAGGTGCGCGCACGCCAGGCCCAGCGCAGCAGCAGCAGCGTGGTGACCAGCCGCAGCAGCGTGGTGGGCAGCATCAGCAGGCCCAGCACCGTCAGGCTGGGCTCGGCCACGATCACCACCAGCGCAGCGGCCAGCGGCACCGCCGAGCCGACCGCCAGCAGCGGCGCAAACCAGCGCCCGGGGCTGCCGCTCAGCCGCCACAGCAGGCCCAGCAGCGCCCAGTGGAAGGCCACCCACAGCGCCACGACGGTGCCCGTCATGCTGCGGGCGGGCAGCGGCAGGTCAGGGAACTGGTACAGCAGCAGCTGGGCCAGCCACAGCCCCGCCGTCAGCACCATCAGCCCCTGCAGCGGCAGGCGCTCGCGCCACCAGATGCGCAGGCCGAACAGCAGCGACGCGGCCAGCAGCACGCACAGGGCCTGCGGCACCAGACGCTGCGGGATGTCGCGCAGCAGAAACTCGGCGCGCAGCGCCTCGGGCGGGCCGATGCTGATGCCGGAGATCCACGGCGCCACCACGCCGTCGCCGCGCAGTCGCACCAGCAGCTCGTTGCGCCCGGCGCGGAACAGCCCTGGCGGCAGCACCAGCCAGTGCGGCCAGTTGCTCATCTGCGTGCCGGCCGGGCCGTCACCCTGTGCAAAGCGCACGCCGGGGTTGAGCAGCGAGCCGTTGAGCCGGAATTCGGCGGTGGTGACTGCGCGCTGCACCAGCAGCACCAGCGGCTCGGCCGGCGGCGCGGGCAGGTCGAACGTCAGCCGGTACCAGCCGATGCGGTCGGCCGGCTGCGGTTGCTGGGTGAAGAACGCGGGCAGTTGCGCGGGCCGCCAGCCCTGTGCAGGCGGCGTGGCCGTCTCGCCTGTGGCGAACTCGGCCTGGGTCAGCCGCAGCACGGCGGGCGCCTGGGCCTGCGCAGCGGATGCGGGTGCGGTTGCGGTTACTGCTGCCAGCAGGCAGGCCACAAGCCACGAGCGCAACCGCCACAGCAACCAGCTGGCAGGAGACAACTGACCCGCCGCCGGTCGCCAGGCGCAAGGCCTGCAGCCCATCGGCTGGTCAGGCCCGTGGTGGCGTGGACAGCGCGGCGGCCGGTGGCCGCCCGCCGGCCGCCACACCCGAGGTGGCCGCGCCGTCCAGCATCAGGTCGATGACCCGCAGGGTCTCGGCCAATTCCAGCGGCTTGGTCAGGTAGGCCTGTACGCCCAGCTCTTGCATCGTGCTGATCTGCAGGCGGGTGGCGTCGGCGGACACCACCACGACCGGCGTGCGGCACAGCCGCTCGTCGGCGCGCAGCGCCGCCATCACCGCCTCGCCGCCGATGTCGGGCAGGTGCATGTCCAGCAGGATCAGGTCCGGCGGCTCTGCGCGTGCCGCCGCCAGCCCCGAGCAGCCGTCTTCGCTGATCTGCAGCGTGATCTCGGGCCGCTGGCGCAGGATGGCGCGCATCAGCTGCGCGTTGACCTCGTTGTCCTCGATGTAGAGCACCCGGCCGCGTGCCCGCGCTGCGTGGTCGGCCAACGGCGCCATCGGCTGCGGTGCCGGCGGCTCGGCGGCGCGCGACACCACCGGCAGCACCACCGTCGCGGAGGTGCCGACATCCACACCGCTGCGGATCTCGAGCCGGCCCTGCATCAGTTCGACCAGGTGGCGCGTGACCACCAGCCCGATGCCGGTGCCTTCGACACCGCTGGTCTCGCGGCCCAGGCGGTTGAAGGGCTCGAACAGGTGCGACAACTGGTCGGCCGTCATGCCGCGCCCGGTGTCGATGACCCGCAGCACGACCGTCTCGCCTTGTACCTGGCATTCCAGGCGCACCTGGCCCTGCGGCCGGTTGTACTTGGCGGCATTGCTGAGCAGGTTGACCAGCACCTGCACCAGCCGCGTCTCGTCGGCGGCCACCTGCAGACTGCCCGCATCCCCGCTGCTGTCCAGGTCGACCGACAGCGTCACGCCGTACTTCTGCAGCTGCGGCGCGACCAGCTGCATCACCTGCGTCAGCACGCTGTTCAGCAGCACCGGCCCGATGGTCACACGCAGGCGCCCGGACTCGATGCGCGCCAGGTCCAGCACGTCGTCGATCAGGTGCACCAGATGCCAGCCGGCGCGCTGGATGTGCTGCATCCTGTCGCGCTGCTGCAGCGTGGGCGGCTGCGTCGGGTCGGTTTCCAGCAGCTGCGCATAACCGAGGATCGCGTTCAGCGGCGTGCGCAACTCGTGGCTCATCTGCGACAGGAAGTCCGACTTCGCCTGGCTGGCCAGGTCGGCAGACCGCCGGGCCAGCTCCAGCGCCTCGGCATGCCGGCGTGCGGTGATGTCGATGGCCACACCCAGGAAACCCTTCAACGCGCCGTCATGGCTGCGCATCGCGGTGACTGCCAGCGACACGTCCAGCCGGTGGCCGTCCTGGTGGACAAAGGTCCAGTCCCGCACCTCGTAGCCGCTGTGGCGGGCCTCGATCACCAGCGCATCGAAGCCGCTGATCGCCTGGCCGAACTTGCGGCTCAGCACTTCGGCACGCGCACTCACCTCGCCCTCGTCATGCCAGGCCTGTGGCGTCAGGCGGCCGACCACGTCGGACGGCCGGTAACCCAGCATGCGCTGGGCGCCGATGTTGAACACGCTGACCCTGCCGTCGAGCTCGGTGGCGATGATGGCCACCTGGGTGGCCGCGTCCAGCACCGCCTGCAAGTCTTGCTGCGCATTGCGGGTCTGCGCGTCACGCAGGTTCAGCTGCCGGAACAACTCGCGCAGGCGGGTCCAGACCGCGTTGAACTCGGCGTTGGTGAAGCGCAGCGTGGGTGGCTCGCCACCGGCCAGCGCCACGCCCTCGGCGCCGTCGGCCAGCTGCGCCACTTCGCTGCCGGTGCGCCGCGCCAGACGCCAGCCCACCCAGACCGCCAGCAGCAGCGTGACAGCGAGCATGCCGACGATCACCCCACCCAGCGCGCGCAACGGCGCCATCACCGCCGACACCGGCTGCGAGACCAGCACGGCCCAGCCGATCGGCAGCACGGGCAGCGCATGGCTCAGTTGCAACTGCGTCGAACCGTCGCGCTGCGTACGCACACTGCCCGCCTGGCCGCCCAGCGCGGCCTCGACGATCGGCAGGTCGAACAGGCTCTGTTGCTGCAGTGCCTGGCGCGCGTCGGGGTGGGCGATCACCCGGCCGGCGCGGTCGACGATGACCACCAGCGTGCCCGACTTCGCCAGGTCGACCACCGACTGCGACAGTGCCGCCAGCGACAGCTCGACCACCACCGTCTGGCCGCCAGCGGGCACCGCCAGCGCCACCGTGGCCTGCCCCGTCAAGGTGGACAGGAAGGTGTCGGACCAGACCGCTTCCTGGCGCTGGCGCGACGCGATCAGGTAGGGCTGTGCCGACAGGTCCAGGCCGATGGCGTCCTCGGCGAAGCGACCGCCCTGGCTGGAGATCTCCGCGTCGACAACCCGGCCGTTGCTGTCGACCAGGTAGACCGCCTGCAGGAACCGGTCGCCGCCCAGCAGCACGGCCATCGCGCGCGATGCCTGCTCACCCGGCGGCTGGG
>JBBRVT010000394.1:0-4396 GCA_038246615.1 Burkholderiales bacterium | reverse complement strand
TGGACCTGGCCACCGGCGCGCTGGGCCGCGGCTTCTACGGCCTGGCCTTCCAGGCCAGCAACTTCGCCGCGCTGCTGAACTTCCTGCAGACCCAGGGCGACGTGCAGGTGCTCAGCAGCCCGCGCATCGCCACGCTGAACAACCAGAAGGCGGTGCTGAAGGTGGGCAGCGACGAGCTGTATGTCACCGGCGTCACCACCAGCACCACCAGCAACGGCAGCAACTCCACCAGCTCGCCGTCGCTGACGCTGCAGCCGTTCTTCTCCGGCATCTCGCTGGACGTGACGCCGCAGATCGACGAGGTCGGCAACGTGATGCTGCATGTGCACCCCACCATCAGCACGGTGACCGAGAAGAACAAGAACATCGACCTGGGGTCGCTGGGCGCCTTCAGGCTGCCGCTGGCGTCCAGCGCGGTCAGCGAGACCGATTCGATCGTGCGGGTGCGCGACGGCCAGATCGTCGCCATCGGCGGCCTGATGCGGCAGGAACTGCGCAACGAGCGCACCGGCCTGCCGGTGGTCAGCGAGGCGCCGCTGATCGGCGGGCTGTTCCGCCAGACCGGCACCGTGGTGCAGAAGCGCGAACTGGTGATCATGCTCAAGCCCACCGTCATCCAGGACGGCGCGGCCTGGCCCGATGCACCGACGCTGGGCAGCCTGCCAGCGCCCGCCATGCCTTGACCCAGGCAGGACAGCAAGCAACCCGATGCCACGTCCCGAACGCATCCGCCTGGGCGACCTGCTGATCCAGGAGGCCCTGCTCACGCCCGGCCAGCTGGACGAGGCGCTGGCCGACCAGAAGAAGACCGGCCGCAAGCTCGGCCGCATCTTCATCGACCGCCAGTGGGTGACCGAGGTGCAGATCGCCAAGGCGGTGGCGCGCCAGTTGCGCGCACCCTTCATCGACCTGAGCACGCGCAACCTCAAGCCCGATGTGGCGGCGCTGCTGCCCGAGACCCATGCCCGCCGCCTGCGCGCGCTGCCGATCGAGAACACCCCCGGCGCGCCGCTGCGGGTGGCCATGGCCGACCCCACCGACCTGAACGCCTACGACGAGGTGACGCGCCTGACCAGGCGCGAGATCGACCTGGCGGTGGTGGCCGAGAGCCACCTGCTGGCCGCACTCGACCGGGTGTACCGCGGCAGCGACGAGATGGCCGGCCTGGCGCGCGAGCTGACAGCCGACATCGCCACCGTCGAGGACGAGATCGGCGACCTGCTGGGCTTGTCCACCGCCACCACCGAAGACGCGCCGGTGGTGCGGCTGCTGAGCTCGATGTTCGAGCAGGCGCTGCGTGCACGCGCCTCGGACATCCACATCGAGCCGCAGGAGCGCCACTTGCGGGTGCGCTTTCGCATCGACGGCGTGCTGCATGTGCAGACCGAGGCCGACCCCAAGATCGCCGGCGCTGTGGCGCTGCGGCTGAAGCTGATGAGCGGGCTGGACATCAGCGAAAAACGCCTGCCGCAGGACGGCCGCTTCCACGTCAAGCTCAAGCACAGCAGCGTGGACGTGCGCATCAGCACGCTGCCCACGCAGCATGGTGAATCTGTGGTGATGCGGCTGCTGAACCAGAGCGCCGGTCTGCTGCAACTCGACAACCTGGGCCTGCCGCCCGAGGTGGCCGCCGCCGTGCAGCGCTGCCTGAAGCGGCCGAACGGCATGTTCGTGGTGACCGGCCCCACCGGGAGCGGCAAGACCACCACGCTGTATGCGGCGCTGAACGCGCTGAACGACACCGAGCGCAAGATCATCACGGTCGAAGACCCGATCGAGTACCGCCTGCCCGGGCTGAACCAGGTGCAGGTGATGGACAAGATCGACCTGAGCTTCCAGCGGGTGCTGCGCGCCGCGCTGCGGCAGGACCCGGACGTGATCCTGATCGGCGAGATGCGCGACCAGACCACCGCCGAGATCGGCCTGCGCGCCGCACTCACCGGCCACCTGGTGCTCAGCACGCTGCACACCAACGACGCGCTGAGCACCCCGCTGCGGCTGATCGACATGGGTGTGCCGCGCTACATGGTGGCGCTGTCGCTGCATCTGGTGCTGGCGCAGCGCCTGGTGCGCACGGTGTGCGGCGCCTGCGCCGAGCCGCAGCAGCCCGACGCCCACCACCATGCATGGCTGCGCCAGGCCCTGGGCGCCGAATGCGACAGCGTGCTGGCCAGCCAGCCGTTCCGCCATGGCCGCGGCTGCGAGGCCTGCAACCAGACCGGCTACAGCGGCCGCGCCGGCGTCTATGAGTTCATCGAGATGACGCAGGAGCTGGTGGAGGCGATGAACGACGGCGACCCGGTGCGCTTCACCCAGGCCGGCCGGCGCCAGATGGCCGGCCGCACCCTGCGCCGCGATGCACTGCGCCTGGCACTGGCCGGCGGCACCACGCTGGACGAGGCGGTGCGCGTGGGCACGGCGGTGGACGAATGAAAAGCGACACCATGCCGGCCGAGCGCCGGGCCGCTCCCAGGCCGGCCCGCATCCCGCCGGGGGATCGGCGAACGACCCCGTTCGCCGAGGGGCTGGAGTAACCATGCCACGTTTTGCCTACACCGGCCGTGCGGCCAGCGGCGCCGTCAACGGTGAACTCGACGGCGCCGACGCGACTGCAGTGGCCACGCTGCTGATGTCGCGCGGTGTCACGCCGCTGCAGATTGCCGCCAGCAGCAGCAGCAGCGCCGCCGCTGCCCAGCACGGCGGCCAGCCCCTGGCCTGGTTGCAGCCCAAGGTGCAGCCGGCCGACCTGATGATGTTCTCGCGCCAGCTGCACACCCTGCTGCGCGCCGGCGTGCCCATCCTGCGCGCACTGGCCGGGCTGCAGGAATCGGCGGTCAACCAGCGCTTCAAGCAGATGCTGGCCAACGTGCGGCAAAGCCTGGAAAGCGGCATCGAGCTGTCGATCTGCTTCGCCCAGCAGGGTGGCGTGTTCGACAACTTCTATGTGTCGATGGTGCGCGTGGGCGAGATGACAGGCCGGCTGGACGACGTGTTCATGCGCTTGTTCAAGCACCTGGAGTTCGAGCAGTTCATGCGCCAGCAGGTGAAGTCGGCGCTGCGCTACCCGGGCTTCGTGCTGCTGGCGATGGCAGCGGCGGTCGGCGTGATCAACACCCTGGTGGTGCCGGCCTTCGCCGATGTGTTCAAGAGCTTCGGCGCCGACCTGCCGCTGGCCACCCGCATCCTGGTGGCCAGCAGCCGCTTCACGCTGGACTACGGCTGGCTGGTGCTGGGCGGCGGCGTGGCGGGCGGCTTGGCGCTGCGCCGTTGGATCGCGCTGCCGGCCGGCCGGCTGGCCTGGGACCGGCTGCTGCTGCGCCTGCCGCTGGCCGGCCGCATCGTGCAGAAAGCCACGCTGTCGCGGTTTGCGCGCAGCTTGTCATTGGCGCTGAAGAGCGGCGTGCCCATCGAGCAGGCGCTGAGCGTGGTGGCGCAGACGGTGGACAACGCCTGGATCAGCCACAAGGTCGACGGCATGCGCGCGGCGGTGGAGCGCGGCGAGACCATCCTGCGCGCGGCGGTGGCCAGCGGCGTGTTCACCCCGGTGGTGCTGCAGATGATCGCGGTGGGCGAGGAGACCGGCGCGGTCGACGAGCTGATGGAGGAGATCGCCGAGCTCTACAACAACGACGTGCAGTACGAGCTGAAGACGCTGTCGCAGCAGATCGAGCCGATCCTGATCGTCTTCCTGGGCGTGCTGGTGCTGGTGCTGGCGCTGGGCGTGTTCCTGCCGCTGTGGGATCTGGGCCGCGTCACGCTCAAGAAGTGAAGCAACCCAGCCGATAACCGTGGCATCCCCGCGGCTTCGTGGCTGCGGGAGGCGGCTAGTCCACCCACCCTGTTCCACACCGGAGTTCTGACATGAAACTGCGTCCCCAAGGCTTCACGATGATCGAGCTGATCGTCGTCATCGTCATCCTGGGCATCCTGGCGGCCACCGCCCTGCCCAAGTTCATCGACATGAACAGCGACGCCAAGAGCGCCGCGCTCAAAGGCGTGGTGGGTGCGGCTGCCAGCGCCATGACCATCAACTTCAGCGGCTGCGCCGTGACCCAGCACACCGCCACCGCCGGCAAGTGCGTGAAGGTGGACAACTGCGACGACCTGGGTTCCATCCTGCAGGGCGGCCTGCCCTCGGGCTACACCGTCGCCGCTGCGGCGCTCGGCACCGGCGCTGGAGGCAGCAACGGTGTGGAAGCCACCTGCACCGTCACCCAGACCAATGGCGCGGCCACCGGCACCCTTACCGGCATCTCGGCCGGCAACGGGCTGTAACGCGCCCGCAGGCGCTGCGCCATGGTCGGCAGGCCGCTCTCCCCCGCCTGCCGTTGGCGCGCCGCCTTCACCTTGTGCATGGCGCTGGTGCTGGCAGCGCCTTCGGCACTGGTGCTGGCAG
>JBBRVT010000393.1:0-4405 GCA_038246615.1 Burkholderiales bacterium | reverse complement strand
CGCCAGTTCGGCCTTCACGAAGGCACCGAACTGCTCGGGCGTGCCGGGTGCCGGCTCGGCCATCAGCTGGGCCATGCGCGCCTTCACCTCGGGCGATCCCAATGCGTCGACAAAGGCCTTGTTCAGCCGCGCCAGCACCTCCGGTGGCAGGCCGGCCGGGCCGAACAGGCCGAACCAGGTGCCGACGTCGAACTGGCCCAGGCCCAGGTTGCGGCCAGCCTCGGCCACGGTGGGCAGTTCGGGCATGGCCGCCGCGCGGCTGGCCGTGGTCACGGCCAGCGCCTTCAGCCGGCCGGCCTGGATGTTGGCCGCCGCGCTGGCCAGGTTGTCGAAGTTGAGATCCACCTGCCCCGACAGCAGGCCCAGCTGGGCCGGGTTGCCGCCGGCATAAGGGATGTGCACGATGAACAGCCCCGCCTGGGTCTTGAACATCTCGCCCGCCAGATGCCCGGCGCTGCCGTTGCCACCCGAGCCGTAGTTCAGCTTGCCGGGGTTGCGGCGCACATGCGCCACCAGGTCGGCCAGGCTGCGGATCTGCAGCCGCTCGGCGGTGGCGGCATGCATCACCAGCACGTTGGGCACCATGGCCACGCGGGTGATCGGCGTGAAGTCACGCACCGGGTCGTAGGGCAGCTTGCTGAACAGCCAGGGGTTGATGGCATGCGTGGCCACCGCACCCATCACGATGGTCTGGCCGTCGGGCGCGGCCTTGGCCGCCAGGTCGGCACCCAGGTTGCCGCCCGCGCCGGGCTTGTTGTCCACCAGCACGGTGCCCAGGCTGTCCTTCACCGCGTTGGCCAGCAGCCGGGCCACCACGTCCAGCGGGCCGCCGGGCGGGTAGGGCACGATCAGGCGGATGGGGCGGGCGGCTTGCGCGGCAGCCCAGCCTGGCAGCAGGGACAGGCCGGCGGCGGCCAGAAGGTGGCGGCGGGTGGGGGTCATGCAGATTTCAGACATGGTGAATGGGGCCGGGGCGTGGATGGAGAACGCGTGGCATGGCCAGCGATCAGGAGTGCTTGTCGGCCTCGGAGGTGAAGGCGTCGGCGATGAAGGCGTCATCTGGCAGGCCGCAACGTGCGACCAGGTCGCGCTGCGCGGCATCCACCATCGGCGGCGTGCCGCAGGCGTACACCTGGTGGCCCGACAGGTCGGGCCAGTCGGCCATCAGCGCCTGGTGCACCAGGCCCGTGCGGCCGCGCCAGCCGTCACCAGCCAGGGGCTCGGACAGCACCGGGATGTAGCGCAGCTGCGGCCAGGCGGCAGCGGTTTCCAGCGCCCAGTCGTGCAGGTAGAGGTCGCGCCGGCTGCGGCAGCCCCAGTACAGCCAGGCCGGCCGCTGGCTGGCGGTGTCGCGCAGTTGTTCGATCAGCGCCTTCACCGGCGCCAGGCCGGTGCCCGAGGCCAGCAGGATGACCGGCCCGGCCGCGTGGCGCAGCAAGAAGCTGCCGAACGGGCCTTCCATGCGCAGGATGTCCTTGTCCTTCAGCGTGGCGAACACCTGGTCGGTGAACAGCCCGCCAGGCAGGTGGCGGATGTGCAGCTCGATGGCCGGCGGCTGCCCCACCCGCGTCGGCGCATTGGCCATCGAATAGCTGCGGCGCACGCCGTCGCGCAGGATGAATTCGATGTACTGCCCGGCGTGGTACTGGAAGCGCTGGTTGGCCGGCAGTTGCAGCCGCAGCACCGCCACGTCGGGCGCGGGCCGGCTGATCTCCAGCACCCGGGTGGGCATCTTCAGCACCGGGAACTCGCCGGCGCCGGGCACGCTGCGCGCCTCCAGCGTGCAGTCGGTCTGCGGCGTGGCGCAGCAGGTGAGCACCAGGCCGGCTTCTTCCTCGGCCGGGCTCAGCGCCTTGAGCTGGTGGGCGCCGTGGAGCACCCGGCCGGCGAGCAGCCGGCTCTTGCAGGAGCCGCAGGCGCCGTCCTTGCAGCCGTAAGGCAGGCCCACGCCCTGACGGATGGCGGCCGCCAGCAGGGTCTCGTCGCGTTGCACGGTGAAATCCAGACCCGAGGGCTGGAGGGTGATGCGCAGGGTCATGCCAGTGCTGGAAGAAGAGGTGTGCAGGCGAGTGCGGGCGCGTGTTGGCGGCAGCCGGCCGGCACGGCGGCCGGCACGTAAACTGGCGCGCCATTGTGCCCGCAGCCCTCCGCCCGACATGCCCGCATCCGCCATGACCCGCCGCCCCAGCCTGCTGGTGGTGGGCTGCGGCGACGTCGGCCTGCGGGTGCTGCGCCTGCTGCGCGGGCGCTGGCGTCTGCTGGCGCTGACCTCGTCACCGGTGCGCCTGGCTGAACTGCGTGCGGCCGGGGCGGTGCCGCTGCTCGGCAACCTGGACGACGCCGGCAGCCTGCAGCGCATCGGCGCGCTGGCCGACCGGGTGCTGCACCTCGCGCCGCCGCCGTCCCAGGGCCGGCACGACCTGCGCACCGGCCATCTGCTGCAGGCACTGGCGCGCGGCGGGCGGGTGCAGCGGCTGGTCTATGCCAGCACCACCGGCGTGTATGGCGATGCCCGGGGCGCGCAGTTCGACGAGACCCGGCCGCTGGCACCGGCCACCGACCGCGCGCAGCGCCGCGTCGACGCCGAGACCCGGCTGCGCGCCTTCGGGCTGCGCACCGGCGCAGCCGTCACGCTGCTGCGCATCCCCGGCATCTATGCCGGCGACCGGCCGGGCGGCCACCCGCGCGAGCGGCTGGCGCGTGGCACCCCGGTGCTGCGCGCCGAAGACGATGTCTACACCAACCACATCCATGCCGACGACCTGGCGCGGGCCTGCGTGGCCGCACTGTGGTGTGGCGGCCGGCAGCGGGCCGTCAACGTCTGCGACGACACCGACCTGCGCATGGGCGACTACTTCGAGCTGGCGGCCGACCTGTGCGGCCTGCCGCGGCCGCCGCGCCTGTCACGGGCCGACCTGGCGGCGGTGCTGTCGCCGATGCAGCTGAGCTTCATGGGCGAATCGCGCCGGCTGCTCAACCACCGGCTCAAGCAGGAGCTGAAATTGCGGCTGCGCTACCCCACGGTGGCCGAAGGTTTGCTGGCTTGAGTGCAGGTCAGACGCGGGCTGGCCAGTCGCCGTCCGGTTGGTTGCAAGTTCGCGCTCAGATGCCCAGCGAGCGCTTCAGCGTCTTCATGCGGTCCACGCTGTAGACCTTCAAGATCTGCTGCTG
The DNA here is from genome assembly GCA_038246615.1 of Burkholderiales bacterium. Taxonomy (GTDB): domain Bacteria; phylum Pseudomonadota; class Gammaproteobacteria; order Burkholderiales; family Burkholderiaceae_C; genus Pseudaquabacterium. The sequence continues at coordinate 1,234 of JBBRVT010000393.1, read as the reverse complement.
GTCGCCGCGCTCGATCAGCAGGCTGACCTCACGCTCGGGCGCGCCGCCGGCCCACAGCGTCTGCCACAGCGCGGCCAGCGACTGCACCTCGGTGCCGTCGATGCGCAGGATGCGGTCGCCCACCTCCAGGCCGGCCACGTCGGCCGGGCTGTCGTCGCTGACCCGCAGCACGCGGATGCGGCCCTCCACCTCGGCGCAATTCAGCCCCAGCCAGGCGCGCTGGCTGGCTGCGCCAAAGCCCTGCTGGCGCAGGTCGGCCAGGATCGGTGCGAGCAGGTCGACCGGCACGAACATGTTGCCGCTGCGGCGCAGGCCCGGGCTGCCGCCCTCGGCCGTGCCGGCGGCATCGGCCACCACCAGCGAGCCGATGCCAACCAGCTCGCCGGCTGCATTGAACAGCCCGGCGCCACTGTGGTCGCGCCGCGGCGGTGCGGTGAACAACGCGCCGTCGATGTGGTATTCCCAGTAGCCCGAGAACGGCCGGCGCGAGACCAGTTGCGCCACGCTGACGGCGCCATCGTCGCCGCCGCTGGCCACCATCAGCGGCTCCTGCGGCGACAGCCGGTCGGCGCGGCCCAGCGGCACCGGCTCCAGCCCCAGCGGCGCCAGGGCCTGCAGCAGGCCGAAGCCGGTGGCCACGTCGTAACCCAGCACCCGCGCCGGCACCGGGCGGCCGTCGTCGCGCAACAACTCCACCCGTTCGGCCTCCAGCACCAGATAGCCGATGGTCAACACCAGCCCGTCCGCGCTGATCAGCACACCCGAGCCCTGGCGCGCGCGGCCCAGGGTGCGGGCCGACCGGGCCTCTTCGACAGCCACCGCCTGCACCCCCAGAACCGCCTGCTGTGCCCGTTGCATCGCGCGCGCCTGCTCGCTCAGCGCGGGTTGTGCCGCCTCGCCGGTGGCGGGCCACAACAACATGGCGGCGGCCAGCAAGGCCGGCAAAATGGTCCAGACGACTGCGCGAACCTTGGACGGGTGGAATCTCATCGCGGCACTCCCGGCAGAACGAGCCATGCGACAAGCATGAACCGTTCCGGTGTCCCCTGCCCAGGCGGGGAGATCGGGTGGCAGAGCCCGGTCAGCCCCGGCCCGGCGGCCTCAGCGCCGCCGCGGCGGCCCGCCGAACGGCAGCCGGCCGCGCCACCAGCTGATCAACAGCCAGGCCCCCAGCATGCCGCCCAGGTGGGCGAAGTGCGCCACGCCCTTGGACCCGGCCAGGCCGAACAGCAGT
>JBBRVT010000392.1:0-4406 GCA_038246615.1 Burkholderiales bacterium | reverse complement strand
AATGGTGAATCCGGATAGCTGACGAACACGCCCTCCTCGGGAACGGGCAGGGACTCGACCGGCTGTTCTGACAGCGGGGGCAAGGCGGCAAGGTCCGTCATGGGCAAATCCTTCAGCAGTGAGCGCGGGGCCCTAAAATCTCGGGTTTTCTGCCAGCGGCCAGGGCAGCGGGCAACCCGGCAGCGTAGCGCAGTGGCAGGTTCCAGCCCACCCGCCGGCCCGGCAACCCACCTCCATCCCAGCCCATTGCTGACAACGCCCCTTCAGGATTGCACCCCATGTCGCTCTTCTCCGCTGTCGAACTGGCCCCGCGCGACCCCATCCTGGGCCTGAACGAGCAGTTCAACGCCGACCCCAACCCGGCCAAGGTGAACCTGGGCGTCGGCGTGTACTTTGACGATGCCGGCAAGCTGCCACTGCTGGCCTGCGTGAAGACCGCCGAGCAGCAGCTGAACGACGCCGCCAAGCCGCGCGGCTACCTGCCGATCGACGGCATCGCCGCCTATGACAAGGCGGTGCAGGGCCTGGTGTTCGGCGCCTTCGACAGCGGCCGGGCGGTGCTGGCAGCCGGCCGCGTGGCCACGGTTCAGGCCCTGGGCGGCACCGGCGGCCTGAAGGTGGGCGCCGATTTTCTGAAGAAGCTCAACCCCGGCGCCAGCGTTCTGATCAGCGACCCCAGCTGGGAAAACCACCGCGCACTGTTCGGCAACGCCGGCTTCCCGGTTGGCACCTATGCCTACTACGACGCCGAAGCGCGCGGCGTGCGCTTCGATGCCATGCTGGCCGACCTGAACGCCGCCGCCGCCGGCACCATCGTGGTGCTGCATGCCTGCTGCCACAACCCCACCGGCTATGACATCACCGCCGCGCAGTGGGCGCGGGTGATCGCGGTGCTGAAGGCCCGCAGCCTGGTGCCCTTCCTCGACATGGCCTACCAGGGCTTCGGCGACGGCATCACCGAAGACGGCGCGGTGATCCAGCAGTTTCTGGACGCCGGTGTGGACAGCTTCTTCGTCGCCACCTCGTTCTCCAAGAGCTTCTCGCTGTATGGCGAGCGGGTGGGCGCGCTGAGCGTGGTGTGCGCCAGCCAGGACGAGGCCGTTCGGGTGCTGTCGCAGCTGAAGATCACCATCCGCACCAACTACAGCAACCCGCCCACCCACGGCGCGCAGGTGGTGGCCATGGTGCTCGACACACCTGCGCTGCGCGCGCAGTGGGAAGACGAACTCGCCGGCATGCGCCAGCGCATCAAGCAGATGCGCAGCCTGCTGGCCGAGAAGCTGGTGGCCGCGGGCGTGCAGCAGGACTTCAGCTTCATCACCCGCCAGCGCGGCATGTTCAGCTACTCGGGCCTGAGCAAGGCCCAGATGGAGCGCCTGCGCGCCGAATTCGGCATCTACGGCGTCGACTCGGGCCGCATCTGCGTGGCCGCGCTGAACACCCGCAACATCGACGGCGTGGTGGCCGCCATCGGCCGGGTGGTCTGAGCACCGCACCGGCACTGGTGCGAGCCCGGCCTGGGCGGGTTATTCGGTGGGGGCACTGCCGCAGCTTGTCTCGGCAGCGACAAGCAGCGCAATTGCACGGTGGAACCACGTGTTTTCACCGGAGCGAGCGCCACTGTTGCAATGCAATATCCAGACAGCAGGCGCATAATTGCTGCACTGCACAAATTTTCGACCGATTGTCAGCTGGGATTCAGCGCCCGGCCCACATGATGGCCCACGCGGTCACACCACGCGCCCACCCACGGAGCTCAGACGTCCATGCTTTACCAGCTGTATGAAACTCAACGTGCGCTGATGGCGCCGTTCTCCGAATTCGCCAGCGCCACGGCCAAGCTCTACAACCATCCGCTGTCGCCCTTCAGCCACACGCCGATGGCCCAGCGCGTGTCGGCCGGCTTCGACCTGGCCCACCGCCTGGCCAAGGAGTACGAGAAGCCCGAGTTCGGCATCCGTGGGGTGGAGGTCAGCGGTGTCGAGGTGGCGGTGCAGGAGCAGGTGCCGATCACCAAGCCCTTCTGCCGGCTGCTGCGCTTCAAGCGCTTTTCCGACGACGCGGCAGTGCTCGACGTGATGAAGAACCAGCCCACGGTGCTGGTGGTGGCGCCGCTGTCGGGCCACCACAGCACCTTGCTGCGCGACACCGTGCGCACTTTGCTGCGCGACCACAAGGTGCTGGTCACCGACTGGACCGACGCCCGCACCGTGCCGCTGGAGGCCGGCCCGTTTCACCTGCACGACTACATCGCCTATGTGCAGGAGTTCATCCGCTTCATCGGCCCCGAGGTGAACGTGATCTCGGTGTGCCAGCCCACGGTGCCGGTGCTGGCTGCGGTGTCGCTGCTGGCCACGCAGGGCGAATTCACCCCGCGCACGCTGACGATGATGGGCGGCCCCATCGACGCCCGCAAGTCGCCCACTGCGGTGAACAACCTGGCGATGAACAAGACCTACGAGTGGTTCGAGAACAACGTGATCTACCGGGTGCCGGACAACTTTCCCGGTGCCGGCCGCCGCGTCTACCCGGGCTTCCTGCAGCACACCGGCTTCGTGGCGATGAACCCCGACCGCCACATGACGGCGCACTACGACTACTTCCTCGACCTGATCCGCGGGGATGACGACTCCACCGAGCAGCACCGCCAGTTCTACGACGAGTACAACGCGGTGCTCGACATGCCCGCCGAGTACTACCTGGAGACCATCAAGACGGTGTTCCAGGACTTCGCCCTGGTCAACGGCACCTGGACGGTGCAGGGCACACTGGTGCGCCCGCAGGACATCACCACCAGCGCGCTGCTGACGGTCGAAGGCGAACTCGACGACATCTCCGGCAGCGGCCAGACCAAGGCTGCGCACGGCCTGTGCACCGGTATCCCGAAAGACCGCCAGTTCCACTACGACGTCGAGGGCGCTGGCCATTACGGCATCTTTGCCGGCCGGCGCTGGCGCGACCTGGCCTACCCGCAGGTGCGTGACTTTATCCGCCGCTACAACCCGGTGACGGTGACGCCCGAGCCGCCGGCCCGTGTGGCCGCAGCAGCCGAGGCCCAGGCCGCGATGGCAGCGCAGGTGCAGGCCAGCGCCCAGGCCAGCGTGGCTGCGCCCCGGCGTGCACCGCGCAAGGCCGCAGCACCGGCCGTGGTGCAGGCTGAACCCAAGACGCGCCGCCGCAGCGCCAAACCCCGCCAGGGATAATCGATGCGGTGAAGTCCGCCGCACCGCCCCCAGCGCCGCCCTGGCACCACGCATCGGTCGACGCCATCGATGCGGCCTTGCCGCAGACGCAGTGCACCCGCTGCGGCTACCCCGACTGCCGCAGCTATGCCGAGGCCATCGCCAGTGGAAAGGCGCCGATCAACCGCTGCCCGCCCGGCGGTGCCGAAGGCATCGTGCGGCTGGCCGCGCTCACCGGCACGCCGGTGCTGCCGCTGGACGCCAGCTGCGGCAGTGAAGGCCCGCGCGGTGTGGCGCTGATCGACGAGGCCTGGTGCATCGGCTGCACGCTGTGCCTGGACGCCTGCCCGGTGGACGCGATCCTGGGCGCGCACAAGCGCATGCACACGGTGATCGCCGATGTGTGCAACGGCTGCGCGCTGTGCCTGCCGGCCTGCCCGGTCGATTGCATCAGCATGCCGCCGGCCAGCGGCAGCGCCACCGGCTGGCAGGCCTGGGGCGGCGCGCAGGCGGCCCAATCGCAAACCCGCTACCGCTTGCACCAGCTGCGTGTGGCCCGGGGCGACGAGGAACATGCTGCGGAAATGGTGGCCAAGGCCGCCGCCAAGCTGGCCGACCTGGCTGCGCACAGCCAGCATACCGACCCGGCGGCGCTCGACCGCAAGCGTGCGGTGATCGAAGCCGCGCTGGCGCGGGCGCGCGCACGGGCCGAGGCCGCACCAGCCCCGCCGCAGGAGGAGGTGTGAGCAGCGCCACCACCAGCAGCAACGCGGCCACCAGCACCGCCGCCATCGGCCGCATGAAGCCGGCCGACATCCAGACCTTCTTCGCCACGCTGCGGGCCGCCAACCCGCAGCCGGCCAGCGAGCTGGCCTACACCAGCGTGTTCGAGCTGCTGGCTGCGGTGCTGCTGTCGGCGCAGGCCACCGATGTCAGCGTCAACAAGGCCACGCGCCGGCTGTTCCTGGTGGCCAACACGCCGCAGGCGCTGATCGACCTGGGCGAGCCTGCAGTGGCCGAGCACATCAAGACCATCGGCCTGTTCCGCAACAAGGCCAGGCACCTGCTGCAGACCTGCCGCATCCTGGTGGCGCAGCACGGCGGCACGGTGCCGCGCAGCCGCGCCGCACTGGAGGCGCTGCCCGGCGTGGGCCGCAAGACGGCCAATGTGGTGCGCAACGTCGCCTTCGGCGAGCCCACCAACGCGGTGGACACGCATGTGTT
>JBBRVT010000391.1:0-4459 GCA_038246615.1 Burkholderiales bacterium | reverse complement strand
GGGGGCCACCCGGTGGATGTGGGCGATCAGCCGTTCGAGCTGGTCTTCGGCCCGGTGGGCGGCAAAGTAGGCGATCTGCGGCTTGAAGGCGCAGGCCTGGGCATGGGTGGCATCGACGATGGCGGCGCAGAAGTCGAAGATGCGGGCCGCGTCGCCGCGCCAGGCGCCGGGGAAGCGCTCGGGCTCCGGGTCCAGCCCCACGCACAGCATCGAATCGGCCTGGCGCTGGGCAGCTGCCAGTTGGTCGGTGAAGCGGGGCTGGGTCGAGGTCATGCCGGGATTGTCCCGCGACGCGCAGGCGGCGTAGGACAAGCGCTACAGCGCTGCGCGGCGCCATCCGGTGGGCAGCGCGCCACCGCCTGGCCACACTGCATGTCCGGGGCGCAGCCGCATCGGCACCCGAACCCGCTCCCACCTCGCACCAAGGACCCATCATGAAACTCACGCTGAAAAGCTCTGCCCTCGCCGCCACCCTGTCGCTGTCGGCGCTGCTGGCCTTTGCACCGGCACAGGCCGCGCAGATCAATGCCACCGACTACAAGGCCGGCAAGGCCAAGATCTCTGCCGACTACACGGCCGACAAGCTGGCCTGCAAGGCGATGACGGCCAATGCCAAGGACGTGTGCCAGGCAGAAGCCAAGGCCAAGGACAAGAACGCCATGGCTGCGCTGGAGTTCGGCCACACCGGCAAGGCCGCCGACGAGCGGAAGATGCGCGCCGTGCAGGTGGACACCGCCTATGACGTGGCCAAGGAAAAGTGCGACGACCAAGCCGGCAACGCCAAGGACGTGTGCGTGCAGGCAGCCAAGACCACCCACACCAAGGGCCAGGCCGAGCTGAAGTTGGTGAAGGAAGTGGCGGCTGCCGACAGGGACGCCACCGAGGCTTCGCGCGCGGCTGATCGGAAGCTGGCCAACCAGAAGTGCGACGCCATGTCCGGCGACGCCAAATCGTCTTGCCAGAGCGCGGCCAACGCCCGTTTCGGCAAGAGCTGAGGCCATGATGTTGGCGCCCGGGCCGGCAGCCCAATCGCGGCTGGCGCAGGCGCCAGGTCGGCCACCCGCCTTTTGGCCCGATGCCACGTTGCGGCCCGAGTGGGCCGACTTCCATCCCGGTGATGCGGGCTTCATCGCCTTGTGCGCGGCCTACCGCGCCAGTGGCGGCATCGTCCGCAGCACCGACCTGGCCCACTGGATGGCGGGCCGGGGCGAGGGTGACAGCCAGACGCTGGCGGCGCTGATCGGCGCCAGCCAGGCGTTCAGCTTCGGCTGGCGAGACAGCGTCTGGCTGCCGATGTTCCAGTTCAGCCCGCTGCAGCCGGCCTGGCCAGCCGGCACCCGCCGCGTACTGGCCGAACTGGCGCCGGTGCTGGATGGCTGGCAGCTGGCCGCATGGTTCGTGCGCGCCAACACCTGGCTGACTGGCCAGCGCCCGCTGGACTTGCTGGCCGGCGGCGTGGACCGGGTGCTGGCCGCCGCCCGCACCGACCGGTACGTGATCACCGGCTGAGGCCGGTTCCGCTCCGTCGGCTTCAGTCCGGCAGGCCGCAGGCCAGCTGCGCCGCCAGGCCGGTGTAGCTGGCCGGCGACATCGCGCGCAGCCGGGCCTTCTCGTCCTCGGGCAAAGCAAGCCTGTCGACGAAGCCCAGCATCAGGTCACGCGTCATCGGCTGGCCGCGGGTGAAGGCCTTGAGCTGCTCATAAGGCTCGGGCAGGCCATGGCGGCGCATCACGGTCTGCACCGCTTCGGCCATCACCTCCCAGGCGCCGTCCAGGTCGGCCGCCAGTGCGGCTTCATTGGTCTCCAGCTTGTCCAGGCCCTTGGCCAGGCTGTCCATCCCCAGCACCGCATAGCCGAAGGCCACACCCATGTTGCGCAGCACGGTGCTGTCGGTCAGGTCGCGCTGCCAGCGGCTGATCGGCAGCTTCTGGCTCATGTGCGTGAGCAACGCATTCGCCAGGCCGAAGTTGCCCTCGGCATTCTCGAAGTCGATCGGGTTCACCTTGTGCGGCATGGTCGAGCTGCCGACCTCGCCGGCCTTCAGCCGCTGCTTGAAGTAGCCCAGGCTGATGTAGCCCCACACATCGCGGCACCAGTCGATCTGGATGGTGTTGCAGCGGGTCATCGCGTCGAACAGCTCGGCCATGTAGTCGTGCGGCTCGATCTGGGTGGTGTGCGGGTTGAAGGCCAGGCCCAGACGCTGCTCGACCACCATGCGCGCAAACGCCGGCCAGTCATGCGCCGGGTAGGCAGCCAGGTGAGCGTTGTAGTTGCCCACCGCGCCGTTCATCTTGGCCAGCAGGGCCACGCCGGCGATGCGCGCGCGCGCCACTTGCAGCCGCGCCACCACGTTTGCCACCTCTTTGCCCACGGTGGTGGGGCTGGCCGTCTGGCCGTGGGTGCGGCTGAGCATCGGCAGGCCGGCCATCGCCACCGCCATGGCCTGCAGCTTGGTGGTGATGCGGTCGACCGCAGGCAGCAGCACCTGCGCGCGCGCGGCCTGCAGCATCAGCGCGTGGCTGGTGTTGTTGATGTCCTCGCTGGTGCAGGCGAAGTGCACGAACTCGCCCGCAGCCTCCAGGCTGGCATGGCCCTGGAAGCGCTGCTTCATCCAGTATTCGACCGCCTTCACGTCGTGGTTGGTGGTGCGCTCGATGTCCTTGATGGCCTGGGCATCGGCCTCGGAGAAGCGCAGCACCAGGCTGCGCAGGTAGCCGCGCATGGCCTCAGGCAGCGGGTCGAACTCTGCAAAGCCGGCGTCCGACAAGGCGATGAACCATTCCACCTCCACCTGCACCCGGCGCTGCATCAGCCCGAACTCGCTCATCAGCGGGCGCAGCGTGGCCATGCGGCCGGCATAGCGCCCGTCCAGCGGCGACAGGGCAGACAGGGAGGAATGCGCAGCTTGGGACATGGCGGTGTCGGCCGGTGTGGCGGCCTGGGTTGCGGCGGGCGCCCGGCATGGTGCCGTGCCACCCTGGGGACGGCGCGAATTTTAGGCCGGCCCGGTGCGCCGCCCGGCCCGCAGCTGGTGGTCGCTGCGGATCGCGGCTGGCCAGGTGGCGGCATGGCGCCGCGGGGCGCCTCTGCCGCAGGCGGGGCCAACGCCAGTCCCGTCATCCGGCCTCAACGGCACACTCCGCGCCCAGTCCAGAATGACTTCCAGCAGCTGATCGGCGTCGAGCCCATCGAGACCCTGCATGCGCACCACCAGCATTGCTGGCAAGGAACTTGAGCAAGGCACGCACCGTCTGCCAGGGCCTGGTGGCGGGCTTGGGCAGGCCGGCGCGCAAGGTCGTTTGGAGGCAGCGGGCGCTGCGGCCGTGCTGGCCGTGCTGGCAAAGGCCTGGCGTATCGCCCAGGGTGGCGCGGCGCAGCCGGCCAATTTCGACAGCCCGCAACAGCGCCGGCCGTACGGCCCGGCGCCGGCAGCCGGCCGGGACGGCCAGCGCATGGCGGCCGACCGGATCACCGTCGCGGCGGTCATCCACGCCATCACGCTGCTGCAGGGCCAGGCTGGGGCAGAACCTCTTCATGCCGACGGCACTGCTGGCGGTCAGCGCCAAGGCCATCCGGTTTGCGCACCATGTGATGGATGCGCAGACCCTGGCGGTGCATGCCAGAGTGGAGATCGTCGGCGTACTACTGGATTGGCGCAGCCACTGCGCCGGCGAGGCGCCGACCGGTGTGCGGCAGCGGCTGCAGGCGCCGCTGGCGGGGGGATGGCGTGCGGGCCGATTCCGCTTGGCTACCCAGCCGCGTGCGGACCAGGCTGGCCTGATGCCGCAGGCTGGGCAGCGGCTTGTCGCGCTGGATGACGCTGCCTTGAGCGTAGATGCCGCACAGCATTCCCAGCGCGTGGGCCGTCATCTCCCTGTAGACATGCCTGAGTCTCTTGCGGTGGCTTTTTTGACGCCTCGTTGGCCAGGACTGGGCCGGTCAGCTGCGGCGGACCACGGACATGGTGTTTGCGCCCCGAGCGGCCAGGGTTGGCAGAACGTTCGGATTCAAGGGCTGCCGCAGGGAATTCCGGGGCCAGTCTCACAGAGGCAGTTTTCGCTCTTTCGCACCCTGAATAGACGGTCAGTCCACAGGTTTCTCGGCCCCCAGGTTTTCCCCTAAGTAATGGCCCAGATCGCCCCTTCCGATTCGTCACTGCCGTGGGCAGAATCGGCATCGAACCCAAGGCGAATTCCTCTGCATGCCGCCAGTCAGGTTTGTGACTGAGACGGTGACACCACGTTGGGCGTCACCAACACCGAATGTGGCGCGCCCCAGTCTAAAACGGCCATCGCGTCCATCCCACGAATCGTAGCCTCCCTGGATTTTCCCTTACGGGTTCATCCGAAAAGCGGTGCAGGATTAATGACTTTCCTACGTCCGACTGACTGGCAACTTCGGTCTCATTGCATGCAAATAAGTCATGGCAGCTTTGCAACCGTGACGGCTATATAACGTT
>JBBRVT010000390.1:0-4464 GCA_038246615.1 Burkholderiales bacterium | reverse complement strand
GGCGACAACGCGGCCTTCTCCGGCGCCGTGGCGCCCACGCCCGCACCGGCCGTGGTCCCGGTGGACGACACCAGCCCGCGCGCGGCGGGCAGCCTGCCCGACGGCGTGGTGGGGTCCGGCCGCTGGGCCGACCTGAACGGCAGCGCCGCCGACTCGGCCGCGCTGCGCGGCCTCTCGGGCGACCCGGGCCCGGCGCAGGACGCCAGCGTGGCGGCCGCCAGCGACGGCAGCCGCCTGGTGGCCTGGAGCGACAGCCGCAATGGCAACACCGAGATCTACGTGGCCCGCCATGACGGCACGCAGTGGCTGCAACTCGGCGGCAGCGCCAGCCAGGGCGGCGTCTCGGCCAGCCCGAATGCGGTGTCGGCCAGGCCCAGCCTGGTGCTCGACGGCACAGGTGCGCCCGTGGTGGCCTGGACCGAAACCTTGGCCGACGGCTCCAGCGACGTGCGCGTGGCCCGTTGGAACGGCTCGGCCTGGGTCGCGCTGGCGGAATCGCTGAGCGCTGGTGGTGTGAGCGGCACCGGCGCGGCGCTGCAGGCCAAGCTGGTCAACACCCCGGCGGGTGTGGCCGTGGTCTGGACGAACGCCAGCGCGGGCAGCCCGCAGGTGTGGGCCAAGGTGTTTGCCGGCGGTGCCTGGTTGGCACTCGGCCCGCAAGGCGCGACCGGCCTGGCCATTGGCAGCGATTTGCGCGACTTGAGCGTCGCGGCCAGCGGCAACCGCGTCGCCATCGCCTACGCTGCGGTGCAGCCCGGCACCAGCGTGCGCCAGGTCTATGTGACCGAGTTCACCCAGACGGGTGCAGCGGGCGTGGGCACCTGGGCCGGTCGCGCCGGCTCGAACGCGGGCCCCGGCGTCAGCGGCAGTGCGCCGGTGGCAACCGCGCTGGGCCTGGCGACGACTTACCACGCCCAGCCCAGCATGGCTTATCTCGGCAGCTCGCTGTTCGTGGCCTGGCAGGCGTTTGCCGACCAGGGCGCGGCCGTCGCCGTGGTCGAACTCACCGGCGACAACCAGTTGCAGGTGCGCGGCCTGATCCAGGACGCCAGCCGCCCCGGCCTGCCGCAGCTGGCTTCCAACGGCAGCACGATGCGCCTGGTCTGGGTCAACACCCCGCTGGCCGATGCGGTCAGCAGCCTCTACGAGCGGCAGTGGAATGCCACCAGCCAGCGCTTCGAGGAAGTATTGCCCGGGCAGGCCAGCGCCGGCGGCATCAGCGTCACCGGCGGCATCAGCGCCACCGGCGGCGAGCCGCAGCAGCTGTCGCTGGCGCTCGATGCCAGCGGCCGCGCGGTGCTCGGCTGGACGGACCACAGCGTGGGCGGCAGCGCCAACGCGCCAGAAATCCTGGTCAGGGCCGATGCCGCACCGGTCAACCGCGTCTTCACTGCGGCACCGGGCACCGCGGTGCAAGCCATCCTGGACGCCAACAACCTCGGCGCGGGTGACGTGGTCATCGTCACCGGTGTTCAGGCCGGCTTCAGCGTGGCGGCCGGCGACGCCGGCGTGGTCATCTGGGGTGCAGCCGGCAGCCGCATCACCGGGGCGGTCACGGTCGCGGGCAACAACGTGGCGCTGCAAGGCCTCACGCTGCAATCCACCCTCGCGGTCTCGGGCAATGGCGTGGGCATCAGCGACACCAGCGTCACCGGTGCCGTCAGCCTGACGGGCGGGCAGGGCGCCCGGCTGTTCGGCAACCGTTTCAGCGGCGGCGTGGACCTGGCAGCCGGCGTACAGGACGCCAGCCTGCGCTTCAACACGGTCACCAACAGCGGTGGCGTGGGGCTGGCGGTCAACGGCGGCACCGCGCTGTCGATCCGCGACAACACGATCAGCGGCAGCACTGCCGCGCTGCGCATCGCGGCGGCGGCGACGGCGGGTGGCCGCATCGCCGGCAACAGCCTGGCGGCCAGCGGCACCGGGCTCGATTTGCTGGCCAGCTTCGACGGCGTGATCGAGCGCAACCGCATCCAGGGCGAGTCACTCGGCGTCAATTACGCCACCGGCAACCAGCTGGCCGAGAACACCATCACCGGCAGCTTCGTCGGCCTGCGCTCGTCGCTCGGTGGCGCGGCGGCAGTCGGCACCGTGGGTGCGTCGCTCGACCGGCCCAATGTCATCGAGGGCAACACCACCGGTGTGGAGCTCAGCGGCTCTGGGCTGATGCAGGGCCAGACGGTGCGCAACAACCAGACCGGCGTGACCGGCGCCGGCCAACTCGGCGGCAATGAGCTGGTGCGGGGCAACCTGATCCAGGGCAACACCACCGGCGTGGGCGCCTTCACCGGCACCATCCAGTTCAACCGCCTGTCGGCCAATGGCACGGCCATTGCCGCGACCAGCGAGCAGCGCATCCTGCACAACGTGTTCGACCGCAACACCACGCTGGGCGTGGGCATCACCGGCCAGACCGATGTGCGGATCTTCAACAACACCTTCTACGCGCTGACCGGCGACAACATCCGTGTCAGCGGCGGCGCCAAGGAAATCGAGGTCCAGAACAACATCCTCTGGGCCCAGGGCGGCTACAACTTCCACATCGCCAACGACAGCCGCTACGGCTGGTACAGCGACTACAACAACCTCTACACCAGCGGCAGTGGCAAGCTCGGTTTCTGGGCCAAGGACTTCGTCGACATCGTCGATTGGCAGGCCGACCTGGCCCGCTTCGACCTGCACTCGATCGGCGCCAGCGTGGTCAACCCGCGCTGGGCCGAGCCGGCGTTCGTCAGCCTGCTGAACAACGACTTCCGCCTGCGTGAGCCGGTTGGGCTGCAGCGCTTCACCTCGCCTGGCGTCGACATGGGCAATGCCCTGGTGGACAACGGCGCACCGCCGAGCTATGTCAACCTGATTGCCAACCCCGGTTTCGAGGGCTCACTGGCCAGCTGGGAAACCAACGTCGGCGCCAGCAGTTACACGCCCACCGGCGCCGCGCCGGCAGCCTACGAGGGTGGCCAGTACTACTTCGCCGGCGGCGTGGCGGGCGGCTTCGCACGCCAGACCTTCACCCTGGCGCAGCTCGGCATCACCGCTGCCCAGGCCGACAGCCAGGACGTCGAGCTGCTGTTCGGCGGCCGCATCCGGCTGGGTGTCGAGACCCCGGTGGACCGCGCCGAGGTGCAGCTGATCTTCCGCAACGCCGGTGGCGACGTCATCGCCACGGCGGTCGCCCAGGCCAGCGGCACCACCAGCCGCTGGGAGCTGGTGGGCCAGCGCGCCGATGTGCCCTTCGGCACGCGGTCGGTCGAATACGTCTACAAGACCAACCGCGTCACCGGCGGCAATGCCGACGGCTACTTCGACCAGGCCTTCCTGTACCGCGCCAGCGAGAACATGGCAGCCGACCTCGGCGCCTACGGCCATGCGGCCACCGACGCGCCGCTGGCCGGCTCGCCGCGCATCAACCTGCGCTCGCCCGACCTGTACATGGACTGGGAGAAGTTCAAGCCCATCAATATCACCTGGGAGACCTTCGGCAATGCCGACGATTCACCCGTGCGCATCGACGTCTACCAGGACACGGCAGACGGCCCGACCTGGCGCGCCCAGGTCGTGGCTGCCACGCCGGACTCGGGCCAGTTCACCTGGATCCCCGGCAACAGCGGCATCGACTTCAACACCTTGGGCCTGCGCATCCAGGTCTCCCTGGTCACCAACCTGGCGGTGCTCGACCGCAGCCAGGAGCCCTTCACCGTGCCCGAGGACGGGCTCGATTACTACATCGACGATGGTTCCAACGCGGGCGACGAATACACCCCTGGCGCCACCGGCGACAACCGCAACACCGGCAAGTCGGCGGCTGCGCCCAAGGCCAATTTCACCAACCTGTTCCGCACCTATGACCTGCAGGCCGGCGCCACGCTGTATGCGGACACCGGCAACTACGCGGCCATCGAGTCATTGACGCTGTCGGGCACCACGGGCCGCGGTTTCGGCATCGACGAGGGCTTCGTGGTGACCGGACCGACCGGGCCCGGCAACACGGCCGCGCTGTTCCCGCTGGTCACGGGTGAGCGCAGCTGGGCGCTGCTCGACCTGTCCGACACCGACTTCGTCACGATCAGCCACTTGCAGCTGCGTGACGCGCAGCGCGGCCTCTTGATGACCGGCGGCGCAGAAGCCGTCGACTTGAACAACATCGAAGCATTCGGGCACACCAACGAGGGCATCTATGCCGTCGCGAACGCGCCGCTGGCGACCTGGACCGGGCTGAACGTCCGTGACAACGGCCAGACGGGCCTGTACGCCAGTGGCGCTCTGGGCGGCATCGACAAGCTGACAGCCAGCAACAACCGGGGCTATGGTGGCCTGTTTGCCGAAGGCAGCCTGGGCTTGCTCACAGGCAGCAGCTTCACCAACAACGTGGGCTTTGGCGCCTACCTCTTCTACCCCGGCGCAACCCGAGTCCAGAGCAATCTGTTCCAGGGCAACAGCAGCACCGGCCTGAACTTCCTTGTC
>JBBRVT010000389.1:0-4474 GCA_038246615.1 Burkholderiales bacterium | reverse complement strand
GGCCTTGTTGATGCTGGCCCTCGGGCAGGCGCTGCCGCCGGTCGCCCTGGCCCAGACGGCCAGCGACGAGACCCGTGCCGTCGGCGCCGCGCCGCCGCCCCTGCCGCCCGCGCCGCCCGCACCGCCTCGCATCGGCCTCGTGCTGGGCGGCGGTGGGGCCCGCGGCGCGGCCCACATCGGCGTGCTCGAGGTGCTGGACCGGCTGCGCATCCCCGTCGACTGCGTCGCCGGCACCAGCATGGGCGCCCTGGTGGCCGGGGCCTGGGCGGCAGGGCTTGACCCGCAGGACATGCGCCAGCAGTTGGCGCGCGCCGACTGGGCCGACATGTTCCAGGACAACCCCGACTTCGCCGACCTCAACTACCGCAACAAGCGTCTGCTGCAGCGCTTTTTGCCGGGCAGCGAGACCGGCATCACGGCGGCCGGTGCGGTGTCGCCGCCGGGCGTGGTGGCGGGGCAGAAGATCAAGCTCTTCATCAACCAGCTGGTGCGGGCCGACACCGGCGAACGCCGCATCGACGCATTGCCGCTGCCGCTGGCCATCATCGCCACCGACATCGGCACCGGCGCCAAGGTGGTGTATCGCGACGGCAATCTGACGCAGGCGATGCGCGCCAGCATGGCCGTGCCGGGCCTGCTGGCGCCGGTGGAATACCGCGGCCGCAAGCTGGTCGATGGCGGGCTGGTGGACAACGTGCCGATCGCCGAGGTGCGCCGGCTGTGCCAGGCCGATGTCGTGATCGTCGTCAACGTCGGCTCGCCGCTGCTGAAGCCCGAACAGGTGACCGGCCTGCTCAGCATCTCCACGCAGATGGTGGCCCTGCTGACCGAGCAGAACGTCAGCGCCTCGCTGGCCACGCTCAAGCCCACCGACATCTACATCCAGCCCGACCTGGGCGACATCACGGCCGGCAGTTTCGAGCGCCATGCCGAGGCCGCCGACCGGGGCCGTGCTGCGGCCGAGGCCATGACCGCGGCGCTGTCGCGCCTTTCAGCAGAGCCGGCGCGTTATGCCGCCTGGCGCCGTCGCATCGACGGGCGTGAACTGGCGGTGCCGCGGGTGGACGAGATCGAGGTCGCCGGCCTGGGCCGCGTCAACCCCGCGGTCGTGCGCCGCTATCTGCAGCAGCGGCTGGGCCAGCCGCTGGACACCGAGGCCCTGAACCGCGACCTGCTGCGCGCCTACGGCGACGGCCATTACGAGGGCGTCGACTACAGCCTGCTGACGGTGCGTGGGCGCAACGTGCTGCGCGTCACGCCGCTGGAGAAGAGCTGGGGCCCGGACTACGTGCGATTCGCATTGACGCTGGACAGCAACCTGCGCCAGGGCAGCACCTACCGGCTGAGCGGCGCCTATCAAAAAACATGGCTGAACCGCCTGGGCGGCGAACTGCTGTTCAACGGCGAGATCGGCAGCAGCAGCGGCGCCGGGGTCGAGTGGTACCAGCCGCTGGACCCCGCCCAGCGCTTCTTCGTCGACGCCCAGGTGGCCTACCGGCGCACACGCATCGACCTGTACCTCCAGAACCAGCGCGCGGCCGAATACATCGTCGGCACCGCCCGCGCCGAATTGACGGCAGGCCTGAACTTCAGCCTGCTGGGCGAGGTGCGTTTCGGCTGGCGCGAGACGCGCCGCGATGCCCGCGTCGAGACCGGCCCGGCCGTGCTGCCCGAACTGCCGGGCATCAGCAGCGCCGGCTGGCTGCTGGCGCTGGACATGGACCAGCTCGACCGCCTGTATGTGCCGCGCCGCGGCTGGTCGGTGCAGGCGGCGCTGTACGACGCCGCCCGCCGCGGCTACAGCCGCTTCGACATCAACCTGCGCACGGCATTGCCGCTGGGCGACTGGGTGCTGGCCACGCGCTGGTCGGCCGCAGGTTCGCCGCGCGGCACATTGCCTTTCGACGACCCCGCCACGCTGGGCGGCTTCCTGAACCTCACCGGCTTCGCCAGCGGGCAGCTGGTCGGCGATTCGGTGCGCTACGGCCATGTGCGCGCCGAACGCATCATCGGCCGCGCGCCGCTGGGCTTCAGCGGCGACCTGCGGCTGGGCCTGGCGCTGGAGGCGGGCAAGGTCGGTCGCCCGTTCCTGCCGCTGAAGCGAGAAGGCTGGCTGCAAAGCCTGGCCGTCTATCTGGGCGGCGAGACGCCGCTGGGGCCGATCTACCTGGGCATCGGCCACGCCAGTGGAGGATCGACCAACGCCTATCTCTTCCTGGGCATTCCATGATGACCGCCAGTGCCGGGATGCAGACCGCGGCAGCGGCCGCGCCGGTGCTGCTGGTGCTGGTGCTGATGCTGTGGGCCGGCTGGTCGGCGGCGCGGGCCGGGCTCGTCGGGCTGGCGCTGGCGCTGGTCCTGGCGGTGACGGTGTTCGGTTTCGACCCGTTGGTGCACGGCGCCGGCGTGCTGGCCGAGGGCGGCTTCATCACCTTGACGGTGCTGTGGATCCTGCTGCCTGCGCTGGCTCTGCACCAGCACCAGCAGGCTGCCGGCGCGCTGGATGCGTTGCGCCGCGGCCTGACCCGGCTGACGGACCGGCCGGCGCTGCAGGTGCTGCTGGTGGGCTGGTGTCTGGCGCTGTTTTTCGAGGGCGCGGCCGGCTTCGGCACGCCCGTGGCGCTTGCCGCGCCGCTGCTGGTGGGCCTGGGCGTGCCGCCGGTGCAGGCCGTCGTGCTGGCCCTGCTGGGGCATGCGGTGGGCGTGAGTTTCGGTGCCCTGGGCACGCCCACCCTGGTGCAGTCGACGCTGACCGGGCTGGACGCCGTTGCCATCGCCTGGCGCGCCGCGGCATTGCACGCCGTGCTGGGCGGCTTGATGATGGTGTTTTTTCTGCGCGCACTGGCAGGCGCAGGCGACGCGGCCGGCGTCGTTGCAGCAGGCCAGGCAGGAGACACGGCGGGCCACGGCGCCCGCACCGCGGCGCCGGGCGGGCCCGCGAGCGCCACGCCCTGGGCCTGGGGCGCGTTGGCGGCGCTGTCCTTCCTGCTGCCGGCCCTGGCCCTGGCGGCCTGGCTGGGGCCTGAACTGGCGACGCTGGGCGCTGCCCTGGTCTGCAGCGCGGTAATGGCGCTGGGCCTGCGCTGGCAGGGCCGCCGTGGGCATGGTCTGGCCGGCCAGGCAAAGGGCGCTGCAACGACACCGGCCACGACCCCGGCGGCATCCTCCGACATCGCCGCGCTGCCCTTGTCCCGCGCCTTGGCACCCTATGCCGTTCTGGTGGTCCTGGTGCTGGCCAGCCGGGCCTGGCCGCCGCTGGCCGAGGCCCTGGCTGCCACCGTCTGGGAATGGCAACTGCAGGACCGTTTCAGCGGCCGCTTTCAGCCGCTGCTGCACCCCGGCACGCTGCTGGCCGCGGCCCTGGTGCTGGGGGTGTGGGCGCAGGGCCGCGGCCTGGCACCGCTGCGGCCGGCGCTGGCCACGGCGGCGCGGCAGCTGCTGCCGGTAACGGTGGCGCTGCTGGCGATGTTGTGCCTGAGCCGGCTGATGCTGCACGCCGGCATGGTCGAGGCCCTGCAGCGCGCCGCCGTGCAGACCCTGGGCGTGGGCTGGCCCTGGGTGGCGCCGGCGGTCGGCGCGCTGGGCAGCTTCGTCACTGGCTCGGCCACGGCGTCGAACGTGCTGTTCACGGGCCTGCAGGTGCAGACGGCCCAGGCCCTGGGCCTGTCGGCGCCGTGGATGGCCGCCGGGCAGGGCGTGGGCGCTGCAGTGGGCAACATCGTGTGCCCGCACAACATCGTGGCCGGCGCGGCCACCGTCGGCCTGGCCGGGCGCGAGGGCGAGGTGCTGCGCCAGACGCTGTGGCCCTGCCTCGTCTACCTGGCGCTGGGCGGCGCGCTGCTGGCCGCCGTCATGCGCTGGGGGCCGGCGGTGGCCTGAACGGGCTGCGGCTGCAGCCCCGCGCTATGCCTGGCCGACGGCTGCTGCCGGCTCCGCCAGACCAGCCAGACCTGCGATCGCTGCCCGCACCGCCGCCAGCCCCTGGTCCACGATCCGGGTTTTCCAGACGTCGGTGTCGACGTAGAAGGCGTCGCGCATCTGGCATTTGATGGCGGTGCGCAGCGCGGGGTCGGAGGTGTCCACCTCGGGGTGGTTCTCCAGCCACTGGTCGGCGCGCAGCGCGGCGACGACCGCCTCCAGCGGCACCGTGCCGTACTCGAGCGCGATGCCGGTGTAGCGCGCCTGCGGCGCCATCAGGTAGGCGGACTCGAACAACATGCCGCTGACCCGCGATGAACTGGACGAGCCGTCGTAGATCGAGGTCACCGCCGGCCCCCACCAGGCGCGGGCGCGCGCCAGCGTGGCGGCGTCGTCACGCGCGGCAAAGATCAATTCGCCATGGCCGCTGGGGCCCAGGCCGGTGTGCAGGTCGATCCAGGCCAGATCGCTGCAGCGCCGGGCCTGGTCTTGCAGCACCTGGCACACCGCCTGCCGGCTCCAGCAAGGGTTGTGACCGCCGAAGAACAGGCCCTCG
>JBBRVT010000388.1:0-4496 GCA_038246615.1 Burkholderiales bacterium | reverse complement strand
GACAGCGACTTCCTGGTGTTCAGCGCCGACTACGGCAGCGCCACGGTCTGCGGCCATGCCCGCATCGAGGGCCATGCGGTGGGCATCATCACCAACAACGGCCCGATCGACAACGCCGGCGCCGCCAAGGCCACGCACTTCATCCAGGCCTGCTGCCAGAGCGGCACGCCGATCGTCTACCTGCAGAACACCACCGGCTACATGGTGGGCCGGCAGTACGAGGAGCGCGGCATGATCAAGCAGGGCAGCAGCATGATCCAGGCGGTGGCCAATGCCAGCGTGCCGCAGATCACCGTGCAGTGCGGTGCCAGCTTCGGTGCCGGCAACTACGGCATGTGCGGCCGCGGCTTCTCACCGCGCTTCTGCTTCAGCTGGCCGAATGCCAAGACAGCGGTGATGGGCGGCGAGCAGGCCGCCGGCACCATGGCCATCGTCACCGAGGCCGCGATGAAGCGCAAGGGCGAGGTCGACCACGCCAAGATCGCGCAGCTGAAGGCCGGCATCCAGCAGCGCTTCGACAGCCAGATGAGCGTGTTCACCACCAGCGCGCTGGGCCTGGACGACGGCGTGATCGACCCGCGCCACACCCGCGCCGTGCTGGCGCTCGCCCTGGCCACCTGCCGCGAGGCCGATGCCCGCCAACCGCGCCGCATGCAGTTCTCCGTCTCCAGACCTTGATCCGTCACTGATCCGTCACTGATCGGTCCCTGACCCCACCAGAGGCACCCGCCATGCTGAACCAACTCACCCCTGAACACGAGGCGCTGCGCGCCACCACCAAGCGCTTCATCGCCGAGCAGGTGAACCCCCATGTCGACCAGTGGGAGGCCGACGAGATCTTTCCGGCGCACCAGGTCTTCAAGGGCATGGGTCAACTGGGCCTGCTGGGCCTGGACAAGCCGGTGGAAGACGGCGGCGCAGGCTTGGACTACAGCTACGCCGCAGTGTTTGCCGAGGCGCTGGCCGACATCAACTGCGGCGGCATCCCGATGGCCACCGGCGTGCAGACCGACATGGCCACGCCGGCATTGGCCAAGCACGGCAGCGCCGCGCTGCGCGCCGAGTTCCTGGCCCCGGCGATTGCCGGCGACTACGTGGCCTGCCTGGGCGTCAGCGAGGTGGGCAGCGGCAGCGACGTGGCCAGCATCAAGACCAAGGCCAGAAAGGTCGATGGGGACGGTGGCGACTACATCATCAACGGCGGCAAGATGTGGACCACCAACGGCACGCAGGCCGACTTCTGCTGCGTGCTGGCCAACACCAGCGAAGGCAGCGGCCACAAGAACAAGACGCTGATCATCGTGCCGATGAAGACGCCGGGTGTCAGCGTGGCGCGCAAGCTCAAGAAGGTGGGCATGGATTCATCGGACACCGCGCAGCTGCACTTCGACGACGTGCGCGTGCCGCAGCGCTACCGCATCGGTGCAGAGGGCATGGGCTTCATGTACCAGATGGAGCAGTTCCAGATCGAGCGGCTGTGGGGCGCGCTGAACTGTGGCGCCATGGCCCAGCGCGCCATCGACCACACCATCACCTACACCCGCGAGCGCCAGGCCTTCGGTCGCAGCATCCTCGACAACCAGTGGGTGCACTACAAGCTGGCCGAGTTGCAGACCGAGGTGGAAGCACTGCGCAGCCTGGCCTGGCGCGGCGTGGAACTGGTGGTGAAGGGTGAAGACGCCACCAAGCTGGCCACCATGGCCAAGCTGAAGGCCGGCCGCACCATCCGCGAGGTGACCGACGGCTGCCTGCAGTTCTGGGGCGGCATGGGCTATGTGATGGACAGCCCCATCAGCCGTATGTGGCGCGACGGGCGGCTGACCAGCATCGGCGGTGGTGCCGATGAAGTGATGCTGCAGATCCTCTGCAAGTTCATGGGCACCTATCCCAACGGCCGCTGAGGCCGGGGCCGCACGATGTCGTTCACTACCATCCTGATCGCCAACCGCGGCGAGATCGCGCTGCGGGTGCAACGCAGCGCGCATGCCCTGGGCTACCGCACGGTGGCGGTGTATTCCACGGCCGATGCCCAGGCCCGCCATGTGCTGGAGGCCGACACCGCGGTGTGCATTGGCGAGCCGCTGCCGCGCCAGAGCTACCTGAACATCCCGGCGATCATCGACGCCGCAAAGCGCAGCGGTGCCGATGCGGTGCACCCCGGCTACGGCTTCCTGGCCGAGAACGCCGATTTCGCCGCCGCCTGCCGCGCGGCGGGTTTGGTCTTCATCGGCCCGTCGCCCGAGGCGATCCGCGCCATGGGCGACAAGGCCGGTGCCAAGGCGCTGATGGCCGCCGCCGGCGTGCCGGTGATCCCTGGTTATCAGGGCGACGACCAGTCGGCCGGTCGGCTGGCCGCCGAGGCTGCGCTGACCGGCTGGCCGGTGATGGTCAAAGCCACGGCTGGCGGCGGCGGTCGCGGCATGCGCCGGGTCGACCGCGCCGAGGACTTTGCTGCCGCCTTGCAGAGCGCGCAGAGCGAGGCGCTGGGCGCCTTCGGCGACGCCACGGTGATCCTGGAGCGCGCGTTGATCGCGCCGCGCCACATCGAGATCCAGGTGTTCGCCGACCGGCATGGCAACGCGGTGCACCTGGGCGAGCGTGATTGTTCGGTGCAGCGCCGCCACCAGAAGCTGATCGAGGAGGCGCCCTCACCCGCAGTGGACGCCGACCTGCGCGCACGCATGGGAGCGGTGGCTGTCAAGGCCGTGCTGGCCATCGGTTATGAAGGTGCGGGGACGCTGGAGTTCTTGCTCGACGCGCAGGGCGACTTCTTCTTCATGGAGATGAACACCCGGCTGCAGGTGGAGCACCCGGTGACCGAGGCCATCACCGGGCTCGACCTGGTCGACTGGCAACTGCGCGTGGCCGCCGGCGAGCCGCTGCCGCTGCGCCAGGAGCAGGTGCAGTTCCACGGCCATGCCATCGAGGTGCGGCTGTGCGCCGAAGACCCGCTGCACCAGTTCATGCCGCAGAGCGGGCGCATGCTGGCCTGGCAGATGCCGGAGCCAGGGGCGGAACATGGGACCAGCGCCATCCGCGTCGAGCATGCACTGCGCCCCGGTGACGAGATCCCGCCGTTCTACGATTCGATGATCGCCAAGCTGGTGGCCCATGGCGCCAGCCGCACGGAATCGCTGCGCAAGCTGCAGCGCGGCCTGCAACAGGCGGTGGCGCTGGGCGTGGCCACCAACCAGGCCTTCCTGCTGCAGTGCATCGCCCACCCGGTGTTCGCCCGGGGCGGCGCCACCACCGCCTTCATCGGTGACCACCAGGTCGCGCTGTTGGCGCCGCTGGGCGCCGATGGCGATGCCGGGCTGCGCCGCCGCGTGGCCGCGATGGCGGCGCTGCTGCTGCACCACAGCGCGGGTGCGGTGGCGCAGGCCAGCCTGCTGGCGCACCGCCTGCCCACGCTGCAGCGCTTCATGCTCGACGGTGTGGCGATGCAAGGCGCGCTGGTGCAAGACGGGCCGCTGGCCTTCAGCAGCCGCCTGAACGGTGACGACAGCCAGCTGCAGGTGGTGCAGCATGCCGACAGCGCGGGTGGTGGCCGCGCCCGCCTGCTGGTCGACGGCCTGGCCGAGACGGTGGTGTGGCAGCGCGACGGCGCGACGCTGCACATCGCCCTGAGCGGCCGCGCCTGGCGGGTGCAGGACCTGAGCCGCGCCGCCGCCGCCCGCGCGGGCGAGTCCGCCGGCGACGGCAAGCTGCGCGCCAGCATGAACGGCAGGGTGGTGGCGGTGCAGGTGGCCGTGGGCGACCTGGTGGCCGCCGGCCAGCCGCTGCTGACGCTGGAGGCGATGAAGATGGAGCATGTGCACGCTGCCCCCATCGCCGGTCGAGTGGCTGCGTTGCATGTCAGCCTGGGCGAGCAGGTCGCCTCGCACCGGGTAGTGGCCGAAGTGGTGGCCGAAGTAGTGGCTGAAGTGGTGGCCGAACATGGCGTGGTTGCGGCCCGGCCGGGCTGAGGACTGTTCTTCCGGGCGTCCGGGGTGGGCTCGTTGCTGTCAATGCGCATGTGGACTGAAAGCCGGTGTTCGACGGTCTGAGCGATCGCGCCGGGCCGGGCGGGCGCGTTCTGCTCCATGTCGGTCCGGGACTCCGGCCCTCCCTTCTTGACTTGCGCAGAACACGCCCGCCCGACCTGACGCTCAGGCACCACCGAGGCGCGCGGGCTTTTGCCCCTCAAGGGCCTCTGCTGCCTCCAGGCCGAGGACGGCGGGTGACTGGCTGACGCAGGTAAAGAAGGGAGGGCCGGAGGCCCGGAATGACAGTGCGCCCGGCATGGGCGCGATCTTCGGGGTGCAAGTCCCCGGCTGAGCTGACCGCAGCGAGGCGAGTGAAGCGCAACTGCGTGAGGGCGACCGAGCGTGGGGAGGAAGCGTCAACCGTGGCCGATGGACAAGAACCGGATATGAGGCGTTGCCGACCAGGGCTAGCAGGCTGTCTTCTGCAAAGCTCTTGTGGCCAAAGGCCAGGCGGCGTCAATGCGGCGGTTG
>JBBRVT010000387.1:0-4527 GCA_038246615.1 Burkholderiales bacterium | reverse complement strand
CGAGATCCAGACCGACATGCTGATGCTGGGCCGGGCCGACTTCGCCCGTTGCCTGCCCGAGCATTCCAGTCTGAGCTACGCCATCCTGCGTGGCCTGGTGCGCCGCCTGCGCCACGCCGACCGGCAGATCGAGTCGCTGGCACTGCTGGATGTCTACGGCCGCGTGGCGCGCACGCTGCTGGAGATGTCCGAGGAGATCAATGGCGTCAAGACCATCCGCAACAAGGTCTCGCGCCAGGACATGGCCAAAGTGGTGGGCGCGTCGCGCGAGATGGTCAGCCGGGTCATGAAGGACCTGGAAGAGCGCGGCGTGATCGAGACGCAGGAAAACGGCTCGGTCATCATCAAGGAACGCGCGCCCCAGCCGGAGTAGCCGGGCCGGCTGGCTGACCTGCCGGCCGCAGGCGCCGGGCGCGTTGCGCCACAATCCGGCGCATGACCTTTCCCCTGGGATCCCTGCAGCGCGACGCTGCAAGCGCAGCGGCCACGCGGCGCAGCGCGGCAGCGTCGCCGGACCCCCGCTGGCGCCCGCAGCTGCAACTGCTGGTGGGCGGCGTGCTGTGGCTGCTGATGCTGCTGGCGCTGGCCAGCCACCGGGTGGCCGACCCCGGCTTCTCCACTTCGGGCACCGGCGCATCGGTGGCCAACTGGGCCGGGCTGCTGGGCGCCTGGGCGTCCGATCTCGCGCTGTTCCTGTTCGGCTATTCAGCCTGGTGGCTGATGCTGGTGGGCGCCAGTGCCTGGCTGGCACTGCTGGCGCGCAGCCTGCGCGCGCCGCGGCCTGGCGCCGACATCGCGCAAGCCGCACCGGCCTGGTGGTTCTGGGCCGGCCTGGCGCTGCTGATGGCGGCCAGCTGCGGTCTGGAATGGACCCGCCTGTACCGGCTGGATGCCGCTGTGCCCGGCGGCCAGGCCGGCGGCGTGCTGGGTGCCGTGGTGGGCGGCCTGTCGATGCGCTGGCTGGGCTTTGCCGGCTCAGGCGTGCTGTGGATCGCCAGCCTGGTGCTGGGCGTGTCGCTGGCAATGCGTTTCTCCTGGGCCCGCGTCGCCGACGGCCTGGGCCAGCGCATCGAGGGCCTGTGGCGCGCCCGGGCCGACAAGCGCGGGGTGAAGGAAGACCTGCGCATCGCCGGGGTGCTGACGCGCGAGCGTGAGCTGGTGGTCGAAGAAGAGCGCGCCGTGGTGGAAGACCACATCCCCATCGTCATCGAGGAGACCATGGTCGAGGTGCCCAAGAGCACCCGCGTGGCCAAAGAGCGCCAGAAGCCGCTGTTCGTCGAGTTGGCCGACACCCGCCTGCCGCAGGTCGACCTGCTGGACGCTGCGCCGGCGGTGCGGGTCGATTCGGTCACGCCCGAATCGCTGGAGATGACCTCGCGCATGATCGAGAAGAAGCTGCGCGACTTCGGCGTCGAGGTGCGCGTGGTGGCGGCCAGCCCCGGCCCGGTGATCACCCGCTACGAGATCGAGCCGGCCACCGGCGTCAAGGGCGCGCAGGTGGTGGGGCTGGCCAAAGACCTGGCCCGCTCGCTCAGCCTGGTCAGCATCCGCGTGGTCGAGACCATCCCCGGCCGCACCACCATGGCGTTGGAATTGCCCAATGCCAAGCGCCAGATGATCCGGCTGGCCGAGATCCTGGGCTCGCAGATCTACCATGACGCGCAGTCGCAGCTGACCATGGGCCTGGGCAAGGACATCATCGGCGCGCCGATGGTGGCCGACCTGGCCAAGATGCCGCACTGCCTGGTGGCCGGCACCACCGGCTCGGGCAAGTCTGTGGGCATCAACGCGATGATCCTGAGCCTGCTCTACAAGGCCGAGGCGCGTGACGTGCGGTTGATCCTGATCGACCCCAAGATGCTGGAGATGAGCGTCTACGAGGGCATCCCGCACCTGCTGTGCCCGGTGGTCACCGACATGAAGCAGGCCGCCAATGCGCTGAACTGGTGCGTCGGCGAGATGGAGCGCCGCTACAAGCTGATGAGCAAGCTGGGCGTGCGCAACCTGGCCGGCTACAACAAGAAGCTCGACGAGGCCAAGGCCCGCGGCGAGTTGATCCCCAACCCGTTCAGCCTGACGCCCGAAGAGCCCGAGCCGCTGGACCGCCTGCCGTTCGTGGTGATCGTCATCGACGAGCTGGCCGACCTGATGATGGTGATCGGCAAGAAGATCGAGGAGCTGATCGCCCGCCTGGCGCAGAAGGCGCGCGCCGCCGGCATCCACCTGATCCTGGCCACCCAGCGGCCCAGCGTGGACGTGATCACCGGCCTGATCAAGGCCAACATCCCCACCCGGCTGTCGTTCCAGGTCAGCAGCAAGATCGACAGCCGCACCATCCTCGACCAGATGGGCGCCGAGGCGCTGCTGGGCCAGGGCGACATGCTCTACCTGACCCCCGGCGGCGGCCTGCCGGTGCGGGTGCATGGCGCCTTTGTGTCCGATGAAGAGGTACACCGGGTGGTGCAATACATCAAGAGCCAGGGCGCGCCCAACTACATCGAAGGCATCCTCGAAGGCGGCACGCTCGACGGCGACGGTGATGCATCCGGCGGTGCAGGTGCCGGCGGTGGCGGCGACGCCGAGAGCGACCCGATGTACGACCAGGCGGTGGCCATCGTGCTGCAGAACAAGAAGGCCAGCATCTCGCTGGTGCAGCGCCACCTGCGCATCGGCTACAACCGCGCTGCGCGCCTGCTCGAGCAGATGGAGAAGAGCGGCCTGGTGTCGGCGTTGTCGCCCAGCGGCAACCGCGACCTGCTGGTACCGAGGCGCGACGAATGAAGCGCCACCTTCAGCACCTGGCACTCGCCGCCTGGCTGGCATGTGCCACGCAGGCGGCACATGCCGACGCGGTGGACAGCCTGCGTGAATTCACCCGCGAGGTGAAGACCGGCCGCGCCAGCTTCACCCAGACCGTCACCTCGCCGGACGGCGCGCGCAAGAAGACCTCGTCGGGCAGCTTCGAGTTCAGCCGGCCCAACCGCTTCCGCTTTGCCTACGACAAGCCCTTCGAGCAGCTGATCGTCAGCGACGGCAGCAAGGTGTGGTTGCACGACATCGACCTCAACCAGATCAGCGTGCGCCTGCTCGACCAGGCGCTGGGCGGCACGCCGGCGGCGCTGCTGGCCGGCGGCACGCTGGAGAAGGATTTCGAGCTGGCCGCCCAGCCGTCCAAGGACGGGCTGGACTGGGTGCAGGCAACGCCGCGCGCCAAGGACGGCAGCGTGACGCAGTTGCGGGTGGGCTTCCGCGGCCGCGAGCTGGCGGCGCTGGAGATCGTCGACGCCTTCGGCCAGCGCTCGCAGCTGCTGTTCAGCGCGGTGCAGCAGGGCCTGGTGCTGCCGGCCGAGCGCTTCCGCTTCGTGCCGCCGCCGGGCGTGGATGTGATCGGGCCCTGAGCGGCGGCGGCGCGGCCCGCGTGCCGGTCGGCCCAGCGCAGCGGGCCCTCGCCTTCGATGCCGACCGACCAGGTGGTGCTATTCAGCCGGTCGCTCTCGATGCGCAGCCAGCCCAGGTTCAGGTGGCCCGGCCGAAGCCACGCCCCGGGCCGGGCTGCCGAGCGACAGGACTGCCCGGGCAGACAGGGCGGCGCTGTGCAGGCGCATGCCGGAGATGTGCAGGGCGGTACTTTCGTCGGGGCCAGATCCCGGCGCCGATGGGCGCGCTCGCTCAGTAGCTGTAGTTGTCCATCAGGCCCATTTCGGCGCTGGCCATCATTTGCTCGATCTCCAGCAGGATCAGCATGCGTTCGTCGTCGCCGGTCTTCACCGTGCCCAGGCCGACGATGTGGGTGGTGGCCACGCTGCCATTGAATTCCGGCGCCGGCTTGATCTGGTCAGGGCGCAGGTCCAGCACGTCGCTGACCGAATCGACCACGATGCCCACGGTGCGGCCCGCCAGGTTGAGGATGATGACCACGGTGAAGGCGTCGTACTTGACGTCGTCGAGCATGAAGTGCATGCGCATGTCGACGATGGGCACGATCACGCCGCGCAGGTTGACCACGCCCTTCATGAAGGCCGGCACGTTGGCGATGCGGGTGGGCGGCTCGTAGCCGCGGATCTCCTGCACCTTCAGGATGTCGATGCCGTACTCCTCGGCACCGAGCTTGAACGACAGCACCTCACGCGGTGCGCCGCGCAGGGCGCCCGCGTGTGACGCGGACGCGGACGCAGCTTGCGAGACGGCGGCGGTTTCCAGGCTTGTCAGGGCGCTCATCATCTTCTCCAGGCATGGGCTGCCGGTGGCAGCGCTGTGGTGGTTCATGGGTCGGCCGGCCAGGCGTGCGCGGCTGGCCGGATCTGCCGCCGCAGTGTGGGCCGGCGCCAGGCCGGGCAGTCGCGCGAACAAGCGGGCTTCGCCGCGACAATCCCGGGCCATGACGCCGCTGCAGGATTCCTTGTTTGGCTCCGCCGGGCCGCCCGCACCCGCGTCCGTGGCCACAGCCGCCACGCCATCGCCCAATGCCCCGCTGGCCGAGCGGCTGCGCCCGCAGAGCCTGCCCGAGGTGATCGGCCAGGCCCATCT
>JBBRVT010000386.1:0-4529 GCA_038246615.1 Burkholderiales bacterium | reverse complement strand
GTCAAACATCTGGACATCGGCCGCTTCCCGGTCGACAGCCTGGAAGGCCAGCACCTGCAGATCGAGGCGATGAAGCTGGCCTTCGCCGACACCTACCGCTGGGTGGCCGACGCGCCAGCCATGACCCAGGTGACGCCCGCCGACCTGCTGAGCGACGGCTACCTGGCCGAGCGCGCCAAGCTGATCGACCCGACGCGGGCGCAAGACTTCCAGCACGGCACACCGCCGGCCGGCGGCACCATCTACCTGTGCGCGGCCGACGAGAGCGGCCTGATGATCAGCTTCATCCAGAGCAACTACATGGGCTTCGGCAGCGGCGTGGTGGTGCCGGGCACCGGTGTCAGCCTGCAGAACCGCGGCCACGGCTTCACGCTGGATGAATCGCACCCCAACGTGGTGGCTGGCGGCAAGCGGCCGTTCCACACCATCATCCCCGGCTTCCTGACGAAAGACGGCAAGCCGCAGATGCCCTTCGGCGTGATGGGCGGCAACATGCAGCCGCAGGGCCATCTGCAGACCATGGTGCGCATGCTGGTGCACAAGCAGCAGCCGCAGGCCGCCTGCGATGCGCCGCGCTGGAAGGTGGCCACGGGTCTGAAGATCGACCTGGAGCACACCATGGCGCCGGCATTGCAGAGCGGGCTGCAGGCCCTGGGCCACCAGTTCGAGGCCACCGACGACCCGTACATGGACTACGGCAGCGGCCAGTTCATCTGGAAGCTCAGCGACGACCCGGAAGACGGCTACGTGGCCGCCAGCGATTCACGCCGCGACGGGCAGGCTGCTGGGTACTGACCGGTCAGGTCTCAGCCGGCGCCGGCGCGGCTCTGCGCCCCGGCTTGCCGCGTGCTGCCGGCAGGTCCGGCCCGCCCAGGGCACGGCCGGTGTCTTGGCTCAGCAGGTGGCTGCGGCCCACGGTGCTGCACAGGCTCTGCAGCACGCTGCAGCGCTCTGCCAGCGCCTCGGCGGCGGCGATGTGGGCGCGGTGGCGCTCCAGCGCGGCCTGCGCCAGTTCCAGCAGCTTGGCATTGCGGGTGCGCTCCACCGCCCGCAGCAGCGTCTCCACCGCCAGCTGGTGGCGGCCTGCCAGTCCTTCGGACAAGGCATTGCGGCTGATCTCGTTGATCTCGGCATGCGCGGCCCGCACCAGCAGGCCCAGCGACGGCGCCGGGTCGCAGGCCCTGGTCAGCATCTCGGTGACCTGCTTGCTGACGCAGAAGCGCAGCCCGGCGCTGCGGGTCCAGTGGTCGGCCTGCTGCGGCGCCAGGCCGGCGGCGGCGCTGGTGGCGATCAGCGACAGCAAATTGGTGGCGGCCTCCACGTCGAAGCCGGGCGCCAGCAGCTCGTCGCCCACCGGCACCAGGCAGGCCTGCAGCAAGGGCCGGTCCTGCGCCTGCACGGCAACCAGGGCCTGGCTCATCTGGCCCAGGCGGCGCAGCCGGTCGAGGCGCGCGACACTCGGCTGCTGCCCACCAGCCGGTGCGCCGCCCTGGCCGCCCGCCTGTGCGCGGGTCTGCCGGCCCAGCACGCCCTCCAGTTGCTGGTGGCACTGGCGCAGGCCGGCAGCGTCGCCGTGCTGGAAGCGCGCCATCGCCAGCAGCAGCAGGGTCTGGTGGTCGAACTGCGGTGAGTCGCATCCGATCCGCGCCGCATGCTCCAGCGCTGGCAGCGCCACGTCGGGCTCGGCCGCATACCAGGCCAGGATGCCGTACTTCTGCGCCCGCGCCACCGAGAACGGCGTGATCTCCACCGCCTGCCGGTAGGCAGTGATGGCGCCGGCCAGGTCGCCCCGCTCGGCATGGATGCGGCCCATCACGTCGTAGGCGTCGGCGTACTTCGGTTCCTTGTCCAGCAAGTCGCAAATGGTGGACACGGCGGCGTCGGCCTGGCCGTCGGCCTGCAGCACCCGCGCCAGCCCCAGCTTGGCCCAGGGCACCGCCTTGTCTGCCAGCACGGCGGCATACATGGCGCTGGCCAGCGGCAACTGCTCCAGCCGGATCGCCAGCTCGGCGCCGATGCGCGCGGCATGCGTCCAGTAGGGCCCGCGCTGCGCGTAACGCTTCTCGCACTGCATTAGCGCCTGGGCATGCTGGTCGGCCTCGATCGCGTCGTACACGGCGCGCAGCGCGTCCTTGCGCTGGAAGGCACTGATCAGCCGGTCTTCCAGCTTGCCCGGGGTGTAGGGCTTGATGACGAAGCCGTCCAGCGCCGACTCGGCGACCTGCGCCACCACCTGGTACGAGGCCTGGCTGGACAGCATCACCACCACGGTGCGCAGCGGCAGCAGTCCGTCGCGGCGCAAATCGTCGATCAGGGTCTGGCCGAGGATGTCGTTGTCGAGCCGGTACTCCACCAGCAGCACGTCCACGCCCAGCGTGGCCATGTGCTGGCGCGCGTCGTGTGCCGAGGCGCACTGCAGCACCTGGCCCAGGCCCAGGCCACGCAGCTGCGACGCCAGCATGGTGCGCGCGGTGGCATGCCCGTCGACCACCAGGGCACGGCTCCTGGCGCCGAAGCGCGCCTGTATCTGCAACTGGTGGGTGAGATCGGCCAAGTTGTCCTCGTCGAACCCCTCGTGGGGGATGCCAACGCCCGTCTGACCACCAGGCGCAACCCTGCTTATCGGCCGGCGGCGCGGTACCTTGAGCTCAGAACGGCAGCAGCTGCAGATCGAAGGCGCGCTCGACGAACCAGGCAGCGGCCACAGCGGCGATGGCCAGCGAGCCGCCCCACAGCACCACGCGGCGGTAGAACACGCTGCGGCGCAGCACAAAGGCCAGCGGCAGGAAGGCCGCCACGATGGCCAGCTGACCGGCCTCCACCCCCAGGTTGAAGCCCACCAGGGCCAGCGCCAGCGCGTCGCGCGGCAGCCCCAGGTCGGCCAGCACGCTGGCAAAGCCGAAACCATGCACCAGGCCGAAGCCGAAGGCCACCACCCAGCGCCGGCCCTGGAAGAACGGAAACACATTGTTCAGCGCCGCCAGCACCACGCTGGCGGCGATGGTCGATTCCACCAGCCGCGACGGCAGCGCGACCCAGCCCAGGGTGGCCAGCGACAGCGTGATCGAATGCGCCAGCGTGAAGGCGGTGACGATGCGCAGCACCTCCCACACCGCCGCACCCAGGCGTGGCACCGGCTGCCAGGCCGCCCGTTGCGTGACCGCGCGCGCCCCACCCGCGCCGCGTGCCACCCAGGTGCCGACTGCCGGCAGCAGCAGCGCCAGCAGGAACAGGATGTGGTCGAAGCCGATCCAGATGTGCCACACGCCATCGGCCGCGTAATCGATGAACTGGCGCCAGTGGTTCACCTGGGCCAGCTCGAAGCGCTGCAACGGCGCCTGCGGGCCCAGGATGGCAGCACGGGTGGCGCCGTGGGCCGCCAGGCTGAGCAGGCCGCGGTGCTGCGGGTCGATGTCGGCGAACAGGCTGTAGGCCAGCTCCAGCACCACCGGCGCGCCGGGGCAGGTGGCGGTGAGCGGCAGCACGCTGTAGGCGCCGTCGGTGTGCTCGTCGACCTGCTGCGGCCCCACAGTCAGCGTGCAGGCCTGGCCGTCGGCGCGCAATGCCAGGTGGGCGGTGGCCAGGTTGGCGATGTCGGCATGGCGGGCACGCAGTTCGCCCCAGGTGATGCGGCCGTCGCCGTCGGCGTCCAGGCCGATGGCCAGGTCCAGGTCGCGCAGCGCGATGTCCCAGCGGCCGCCGATGACCGTGCCCTCTGCGGCCAAGGTCAGGTAGCTGTCCGAGGGCTTGTGCGCCGCCGCGTTGCCGGCCAGCAGCAGCCCGCCCAGCGCCAGCAGCGCGCACCACCAGGCCAGCGGCCGGCTGCGGCTGCGGTTGCGGCTGCGGTTGCGACTGCGGTTGCGGCTCAACGCGGGCCTTTCGACATCGCCGCAAGTGCCTTGGCCAGTGGCTGCATCGCCACGCTCTCGATGCCGGAGGCTTCCAGCCAGTCCAGTGCCGGCTGGGCAGCGGCCGGCAGGCGCGCGGCCAATGCCGCTTCCAACAGGATGCGGGCGTCGGCCGGTTCCTTCTGCACGGCGAAGTTCTGCTGCGCCAGTTGCAAGGCCCGCAGCATGTCGCCCTGCACGCCGAGGGCGAAGCGCGATTCCTCCTTCTGGTGGCTGGTGTCGCCGCGCTGGCGGGCCGCAGCGAAGCGCGCCGCCAGCGCCTGGGCATGCACGCTGGCGCTGGCGTCGCCGGTGGCCTTGGCGGCCAGCGCCAGCCGCAGCAGCAGCACGTCGGCGCGGCTGCGGTCCTTCAGCAGGGCCAGCACCTCCGCCGCACGGCTGCGGTCGAGCAGGAAGTCGGCATAAGCCGCCTGCAGGTAGACATCGGGCAGGCCCAGCGCCAGCGCGGCGCGGAAGGCGGCCTCTGCGGCCGGGTAGTCTCCGCGCCGCTCCTCGGTCTCGGCCAGCCGGGTGAAGGCCCAGAGCCGGGCCTCGGCGCTGGCGCCAGGCTGCAGCGCCAGCGCAGTGCGCAGCGCGGTGGCCGCCGCAGCCGCCTGGCCG
Organism: Burkholderiales bacterium; assembly: GCA_038246615.1. Classification (GTDB taxonomy): domain Bacteria; phylum Pseudomonadota; class Gammaproteobacteria; order Burkholderiales; family Burkholderiaceae_C; genus Pseudaquabacterium. The sequence goes on along the minus strand of JBBRVT010000386.1, from coordinate 21 downwards.
GTGGTGGCATCGACCTGGGCG
>JBBRVT010000385.1:0-4536 GCA_038246615.1 Burkholderiales bacterium | reverse complement strand
GGTTTCAGGGCTGTTCCGGGTCAAAAGACACAGGCCCCCGCAACTGCGGGGGCCTGGTGGGCGGTGTGGGCGGTGTGGGCGGTGTGGGCGGTGGGTGAGGCCGCCGGGTCAGGCGTGTCGGCCTGCTGGATGCCCAGCGCAGTGAACAAGGCTGCCTTTGCCGTGGCGTTGAGGCGGATCGACCAGTTCACCACCCCAACGGGGCGTTGCAGGCGTACCAGACACCGCCGTTGCGCTCGGCAAACTGCCGGCTGTGGTCGAAGCGGGCCTCGAAACCTGCGGGCAGGGAAGCGAACTTCATCAGCCGCACGGCACCCAGGGTCTCGATGCCGTGGGTGGTGTCGAGCAGGGTGCCGTAGTTGGTGGTGCCGCCGTTGCCCACCAGCCGGTTGTTGCGGGTGAAGCGCGCCTGGTTGCCGTTGGCATCGAAGTCCACGCGGACCTCCACCTGGTTGGTGTGGGCGGCGTCGCCGGGCGTCTCGGTGTAGCCCTTGATCCACCGCGCCGTGCTGCCGTTGAGCGTGCTGCCTGCCAGGTTGCCGGGGTATCCGGCCACCATGTTCTCCAGCGTGCTGGCGAACGGCCAGGTGTCGAATGGCGCATTGCTGTTGACCGCAGGCGCCACCCGCACCTGTTGGTTTGCAGCAGTGGCGATGCTCCAGCTGGCAGCCACCCGCCGCAGGCCGCAGTACTCCATCGTGGCGCCCGCCGGAAAGCGCATGCTGGCCAGTTGCGGATTGGCCGAGGGCTGCGGGCCCCAGCCGGCGGACGTGTTGCCGTTGTGCAGGCTGTTGTAGCTGCGGATCTCGTTGACCACATCGCTCATCAGCCGGCCGCCCAGCGACAGCAGCAGCGGCTGCGCCAACACCCGCTCCCCGACATGGGTCTTGCAGCAGGCCGATGCATTCGGCGGCGCCAGCATGAAGGTGACCGTCGCGCCGGTGGCCGGGCAGTCGCACCACTCGGTGCCGGTCCAGTGGCTGCGGCTGGTCGCCGCAGGCTGCTCGACGCCGCCGGAGACGGTCTTGCGCTGTTCCACCGCCACCGAACTGCCGCTGCCGTCCACCACGCTGTCGTCGCCCGAGAAGGTGCGCCAGCTGTGGTTGGCAAGGCTGCCGAAGCTGAAGCTGCGCAGCATGTCGAACGGCCCGCTGGCCAGCGGCGCGGTCGGCTCGGTGTGCGCCGGGATGCCCAGCGCGGTGTGCACGGCGGTCCAGGCCACTCCCTAGACGCGTCGGTCGTGGCAGGTGCGCCCCAGGTCGGTGGCGCTGCGGAACACGGTGCCCGCGTACTCGGCCCAGAAGCGTTGCTGCTGCTGTCTGGCCTTCAGCTCCACCGGATAGCCGCTGGCCAGCCGCAGCAGGCGGATGCCGCCCTGTGTCTGGACCGCCAGCGCCGCGTCGCCGGTGGCCTCGCATTTGCGGCTGCTGCCGTTGCTCTTCAACACATCGCAGCGGAAGAACTGTCCCTTCAGGCCGGCCACGTCCACCACGAGCCGCCAGCGCTTGAAGGCTTCCAGCGTGGCGTCGGTCTGGCCGGCCAAGGCCGTGTCGGCCACGAACAGCGCGTTCAGATTGCTCACCACCACGCCGGCATCGGCAGCGGCCAGGTTGCGGCCCATCAGGCCCGGCTGCTCCAGCGTGACGGCCTGGCGGAACACGCCGTCGGCATGGCGCACGGTGGGCTTCACCGCTGTCTCGTTGCGGTCGGTGTTGCCGATGTCGCTGCGGATGGCGCGCAGGTTGAAGCGTGCACCGGCGGGGAAGGGGGCGTCGGCCGGCAGCAATGCCGGGTCGGGCCCCCAGTTCACCGGCAGGCCGTCGGCGTTGGTGGTGCTGCCGACGTTGTCGCGCAGCGGAAAGGCGCGCATGCGGGTGACCACCGCGCGCAGCGTCTGGCCGGCGATGTCTTCCCACACCGGGCGCGACGCGCTCTTCGAGGCGCCGCAGTAGGTGCTCTTCTGCGGCAGGGTGGCGGTGGCCACCGTGGTGGTGACCACCGCGTGGCCGTTGTCGCAGTTGTTCCAGGTGCTGTCGGTCCGGTAGAGCTGGTTGCGGCTGAAGGCGATGGCCTCCCCGTTCACCAGGTTGGCTCTGCGCGCGCTGTGCCAGCAGGGCCTGGGCGATGGGGTGCTGGTGCCGGCGGTGCCGGAGGCGCTGCACGCACTGGTGCCCAAGCAGCGCAACCTGTTCGACCGGACCGATGCCCAGGGCCGGCTGCTGCACTGCGTGATCGAAGAGCCGATCGACACCCGCATCGCGCGGCTGTACTTCGACGAGTTCCACGACCGGCGCGCGGCACCGGCACCGGCACCGGCACCGGCCTGCAGCAGCAGCGGCAGCACGACCTCGGCGACAATTTCGACGCCTGCAGCTCTTTCGATCCGGGCGGCGCGCAGGTCGACCGGTGCCTGCATCCCGACGGCGCGGTGGGTGCATCGAAGACAGGCTGGCAGAGATGGAGATCCTCGACGCGATCTGCGCAAGCGCCCGCAGCGCTGCGCCACTGCAGGTCGGTTGATGCGGGGCCTCAGGCGCTCAGCCCTCTTTCGCACCCAGCTTGTCGAGCAGGCCGTTCAGCTCGTCCAGCGAGCCGAACCCGATCACCACCTCGCCCTGGTCGCCACGGCGGGTGCTGCGGAGGATGCGGATTTCCACCGGCGCCGTCAGCGCATCGGCCAGTTGCTCTTCCAGCCGCAGGATGTCGCGCGACTTTTCCTTCTTCACCCGCAGCAGCGGCGTCTGGCGGCCCGAGGTCGCCCCGCCCGCCTGCGCCCGGGCCACCAGGCGCTCGGCCTCGCGCACGCTGAGCTTCTTGCCGACGATCTCATTGGCGCTGGCCACCTGGGCGCCGGCTTCCAGGCCCAGCAGCGCGCGGGCATGGCCCATGTCCAGGTCGCCGGCCATCAGCATCTGCTGCACCGGCGGCGTCAGCTGCAGCAGGCGCAACAGGTTGCTCGCGGCCGGGCGCGACCGGCCCACCGCCTGCGCCGCCTGCTCATGGGTCAGCTTGAACTCGGCCACCAGGCGCTGCAGGCCCTGGGCTTCTTCGAGCGGGTTCAAGTCTTCGCGCTGGATGTTCTCGATCAGCGCCATCACCGCAGCGGCTTCGTCGGGCACCTCCTTGACGAGCACCGGCACCTCGTCCAGCCCGGCCAGGCGGGCGGCGCGGAAGCGCCGCTCGCCGGCGATGATCTCGTAGCCGCTGGCACCCACCGGGCGCACCAGGATCGGCTGCATGATGCCCTGGCTCTTGATGCTCTCGGCCAGCTCGTAGAGCGAGCCCTCGTCCATGCGGGTGCGCGGCTGGTACTTGCCGGGCTGCAGCTGGCTGAGCTTGAGCGTGCTGGGGCGCGACGCGTCGGCCGCCGCCGCGTCGGGCACCCGGGGGCCGAGCAGTGCCTCCAGGCCGAGGCCGAGGCCCTTGGGTTTCTTGGTCACCATGGAGCTGGATTGTCGGCGATCAGCCCGCGCCGGCCGCCAGTGTCAACCCGGCGCGCTGTGCCAGGGCCTGCAGCAGGGTGAAGCCCTCGGGCCAGTCGCCCAGGCCGCTGTCGGCATTGATGTGGCCGGCGGCGCCCAGGCTGACGATCTCGCAGCCCCAGCCGGCCACCAGCTGGAGGCTGGCGGCGGCATCGGCAAACGGATCGTCGGCACTCAGCACTGCGGTGGTGGCAAACCGCAGCGGCTGGCGCACGATCGGCACCCAGGTGTGCAGCTGCGGCGGTGTGTCGGCACGCTCCAGGTCGGGTGGCGCCACCAGCAGGGCGCCAGCCACCCGGGCGCCGTGCCGGGTGTGCGCGGCCCAGGCCGCCACCAGGTGGCAGCCCAGGCTGTGGGCCACCAGCAGCGCGGGGCGGGTGTCGGCCAGCACCACATCGTCCAGCCGCGCCATCCAGTCGCCGCGGCGCGGCCAGTGCCAGTCGTCCTGGTCCACCCGCTGGAAGCCATGCCTGGCCTCCCACCGGCTTTGCCAGTGGCCGGGTGTGGAGTTCTGCCAGCCCGGCAGCAACAGAACGCGCGGTGTTGTCATGGTGTTGGTCGTATCCTTGCGGGTCTTCCCGCATTCTCACTACAGGCCGCACCATGACCCACCACATCTTCGTCGACGGCCAGGAAGGCACCACCGGCCTGCGCATCCACGAGATGCTGGCGCGCCGCAGCGACGTGGAAGTGCTGCGCATCGACGCCGACAAGCGCAAGGATCCCGCCGAGCGGGCCCGCCTGCTGAACGCGGCCGACGTCGCCTTCCTGTGCCTGCCCGACACTGCCGCACGCGAGGCGGTGGCGCTGGTGACCAACCCCGCCACCTGCATCATCGACGCCAGCACCGCGCACCGCACCGTGCCGGGCTGGACCTACGGCCTGCCCGAGCTGGCCGCCGGCCAGCGTGACGCCATCCGCGCCGGCAAGCGCATCGCCAACCCGGGCTGCCATGCCACCGCCTTCGTGCTGCTGCTGCGCCCGCTGGTGCAGGCCGGCCTGCTGCCGGCCGACGCGGCCGTGAGCGCCACCTCGATCACCGGCTATTCCGGCG
>JBBRVT010000384.1:0-4561 GCA_038246615.1 Burkholderiales bacterium | reverse complement strand
TCAAGGTCAGGGCGCCCAGCAGGGCGGTCAGGGCGATGGTGTGGAAGCGGGTCATGGGGGTGCCTTGGATGTTGTCAGGGGAGGAACCCATCCTGGCCCGACCGCTGCCATGCGGTCTGTCGGCCGGCAGCAACGGCCGCTGTAGGACAGCGCCGCAGGTCCCGTGCGTGACTGTGGCGCCGGGACGGCGCCTGCACAGTGACCGCACTTAACAGCGGAGCGACCCATGGGCATGCAGTTCGGCAAGCAGGCGATCGACCTCGGCATCATCACCACCAACGGGCCGGCCATGCTGGCCTTTTACCGGGATGTGCTGGGCTTGCAGTTCAAGGGCGAGATGGCCATGCCCGGCGGCGGCGTGATGCACCGCCTGCTGTGCGGCGACAGCCTGATCAAGCTGGTGGTGCTGCCCAGCACGCCGGCGGCCGCCGCACCGGGCGGCATCCAGGGTGGCGCCGGCTACCGCTACTGGACCATCACCGTCACCAACCTGAGCGAGATGGTGAAGGCCTGCGCTGACGCCGGCATTGCCGTGGTGTGGACCGAGCGCGAGATCCGCCCTGGCGTGCGCATCGCCATGGTGGCCGACCCGGACGGCAACTGGGTGGAGTTCCTGCAGATGGGCTGACAGGCCGAGGCACGGCCGGCGCGGCGGCTCAGCCTGCTGGCGCGCGGTGCCCCGACACTTCGGCGCCCGCATCCGGCGCCAGCCGCAGATAGAAGAAGAACGACAGCGCCGCCAGCGCGCCGATGGCCACGAAGGCCATCTGGAAATCTGCCGCCACCAGGTCGGTGCGGTGGCCAGCGCTGCGTGCGCTTTCCAGCAGCAGTGCGGCCACGGCCACGCCGCCGGCCAGGCTGAGCTGCTGGGTCACGCCCACCAGCGCCGTGGCCTGGCTCATCTGGGCGGTGTCCACATCGGCATAGCCCAGGGTGTTGAGGCTGGTGAACTGCAGCGAGCGGAAGAAACCGCCCACCAGCAGCACCGCCATCACCACCAGCGCCGGCGTGGTGGCGGTGAACAGCGCGCAGGCGGCGATCAACGCGCTGCTGAGGATGGCGTTGGCGCACAGCACGCTGCGAAAGCCCCAGCGCCGCAGGATGGGGCTGGCGGTGAGCTTCATCGTCACCGCGCCCACGGCAGAGGCGAAGGTGAGCATGCCCGACTCGAAGGCCGACATGCCGAAGCCGATCTGCAGCATCAGCGGCAGCAGAAAGGGCAGGGCGCCGACCGACAGCCGGAACAGCACGCCCGCCAGCATCGACAGCCGGAAGGTGGCGATGCGCAGCAGGCCGAGGTCGAGGATGGGGTGGGCGCTGCGGCGCGCATGGCGCACGTAGATGGCCAGCAGCACGATGCCGGCCACCGCCATCTCGCCGGCCAGCAGGCCGGTGCCGGTGCGGCTGCCGGCCAGGGTGAAGCCGAAGATCGCCAGCGACAGGCCCAGGCCGGTGAGCGCAAAGCCTGGCCAGTCCATCGGCCGCAGCACCTCGGCCTTGACCTGCGGCACCAGCGCCCAGGCCAGCGCCAGCCCCGCCAGGCCCACCGGCACGTTGAGCCAGAAGATGCCGCGCCAGTGCGAATAAGTGGTGATGAAGCCGCCCACCGGCGGGCCCAGGATGGGCGCCATCAACGTGGGGATGCTGAGCCAGGCCATGGCCGAGACCATCTCGCGCTTGGGGATCGCCCGCAGCAGGATCAGCCGGCCGACCGGCAGCATCATCGCCCCGCCGACGCCCTGCAAGAAGCGCCCGGCGATCAGGCTGGGCAGGTTCCAGGCCAGCGCGCAGCACACCGACGCGAGCGTGAACACGGCGATGGACGACGCGAACACCGTGCGCGCGCCGAAGCGGTCGGCGCACCAGCCGCTCACCGGGATGAAGATGGCCAGCGCCACGTAGTAGGCGGTGAAGGCCAGTTTCAGCGTCAGCGGGTCGACCTGCAGGTCGGCCGCCATCGCCGCCAGCGAGGTGGCGATCACCGTGCTGACCAGGCTCTCCATGAACAGCGCCGACGCCACCACCAGCGTGAGCGTGCGGGTGGAGGTGCCGCCTTGGCTCAAGACGGCAACTGCGCGAACTCGTCTTGCAGGATGCGGGCCATCAGGGCCGGGTCTTCCATCGGCAGGAAGTGGGTCTTGTCGGTGAGGTGCATGTCGCGGCCCTGGCGGAACTCTGCGGCCAGCCCGGGCCAGGTGGGCGAGCCGAGCGGGTCCCAGGGTTTGACGGATGGGTCTTGCGGCCTGGCGCGCACCACCAGCACGGGGATGTGCAGCGCGCGGATGCTGGCGTACACACCCGGGTTGCTGCGGGCCAGCGGGTACACGCTGCCCTCATAGCCCGGGGCGCAGGCCAGCACGCAGCCTTGGCCATCCGGCGCCGGCAGCAGACCGTGCTCGCAATAGTCGCGCAGGGCCCCGCGCTCGAACACCGCATAGGGCACGCGGTCGACAAAGCGGTCGAACATCGCCTGCGGCGAATCGAACCGGGCCTTGCGCCCGGCCGATGGGTGCAGCGTGCCGGGCGCCACCGGCGGCAGGTGGTAGACCTCGGGCTCCTGCAGCACCGGGTCGACCAGCACGATGCGCGCAAAGCGCTGCGGCCGGTAGGCTGCTGCCTGCACCAGGCCATGGCCGCCCATGCTGTGGCCCACCGCCACCGCACCCTGCAGGTCCATCGCATCGGCAAAGTCGGCCAGGTCATGGCCGAAGACGTCCCAGTTGCCGAAGGGCGCCGGCTCGCTGCGGCCATGGCCGCGCTGCTCCACCGCGATCACATGGCGCGGCGGCAGGCGCGCGATGGTCTGGTCCCACACGCGGCCGTGGAAGCCGGTGGCATGCACCAGCAGCAGGCTGGGCGCGCTGCCGCGCAGGTCGGCGCGCCATTCCCAGCTGGCCAGGCTGATGCCGTTGGCCTGGGTTCGGTGCAGGGTGGGCTGGGTCGTCGAACGTGCATCCATCGTCAGACCTCGGCCGCCAGCCGGCTGGCCTGGTCGATGGCGCGCTTGGCGTCGAGTTCGACGGCCTCGAAGGCGCCGCCCACCAGCGACGCCCGCACGCCTGCCGCCTGCAAGTCATCGAACAGCGTGCGCAGCGGCATCTGGCCGGCGCAGACGATGACGGTGTCGACATCGAACAGCCGCGGCTCGCCGTTCACCCGGGTGTGCAGGCCGGCGTCGTCGATCTGCAGGTACTCCACGCCGGCGACCATCTGCACGCCGCGGCGCTGCAGCAGCAGGCGGTGCGTCCAGCCGGTGGTGCGGCCCAGGCTCTTGCCCAGGGCGTCGGCCTTGCGCTGCATCAGGATGACTTCGCGCTCGTTCTTCGCCACTTGCGGCACCACGCCGGTCACGCCACCGCGCGGGTGGTTCTGGAAGTCGATGCCCCATTCCCTGGCGAACACGTCGATGTCCAGCGCGCCCGAGGTGCCGGCGTGGGTGATCAGCTCGGCCACGTCGAAGCCGATGCCGCCCGCGCCCAGGATGGCCACCCGCTTGCCGACCGGCTTGCGGCCCAGGATGGCGTCGACGTAGGGCACCACCTTGGCATGGTCGATGCCGGCGATGTCGGGCCGGCGCGGCTGGATGCCGGTGGCCACCACCACCTGGTCGAAGCCCTCGGCCTGCAACTGGGCCGCGCTCACCCGGGTGTTCAGCCGCAGCGTGATGCCCACCTTGTCGATCATGCGGCTGAAGTAGCGCAGCGTCTCGTGGAACTCTTCCTTGCCCGGGATGCGCTTGGCCAGGTTGAACTGGCCGCCGATCTCGGCCGCGCTGTCGAACAGCGTGACCTGGTGGCCGCGCTGCGCCGCCACCGTGGCCGCAGCCAGCCCGGCCGGGCCGGCGCCGACCACCGCCAGGCGCTGTGGCCGGGTGGTGGGCAGGTAGTTCAGCCGGGTTTCGTTGCAGGCGCGCGGGTTCACCAGGCAGCTCACCTGCTTGTTGCCGCCGAAGGTGTGGTCCAGGCAGGCCTGGTTGCAGCCGATGCAGGTGTTGATCTCGTCCTCGCGGCCTTCGCGCGCCTTGTTCACCAGATCGGGGTCGGCCAGCATCGGCCGCGCCATCGACACCAGGTCGGCGTCGCCGCGGGCCAGCACGTCTTCGGCCACCTGCGGCATGTTGATGCGGTTGCTGGTGATCACCGGCACGCCCACCACCTTGCGAATCCGGCCGCTGACACTGGCAAAGGCGGCGCGCGGCACCATGGTGGCGATGGTGGGCACCGGTGCCTCATGCCAGCAGAAGTGGGTGCTGATGATGTTGACACCGGCCGCCTCGATGGCTTGCGCCAGGCTGACGATCTCGTCCCAGGCCAGGCCGCCTTCGAGCATGTCCATCGCCGAGATGCGGAAGATCACGATGAAGTCGGGCCCCACCGCTGCGCGCACCGCCTGCACCACCTCCACCGCGATGCGCATGCGATTTTCCCACGGGCCGCCATAGCGGTCGGTGCGCAGGTTGGTCTTCTGCACCAGGAAGGTGCTGATCAGGTAGCCGGCCGAGCCGATGATCTCGACGCCGTCGTAGCCGGCCAGTTGCGCCATGCGGGCGCAGTGGGCGAAG
>JBBRVT010000383.1:0-4569 GCA_038246615.1 Burkholderiales bacterium | reverse complement strand
TCGTGGATGTGGGCCTTGGGCCTGGCCATGGGCATCAGCTGCATCGCCCTGTCGCTGCACTACCGGCTGCCGGTGCTCACCGCCTGGTGCACGCCCGGCGCGGCGCTGCTGGCCGCCACCCAGGGCCTGAGCCTGCCCGAGGCCACCGGCGCCTTCGTGCTGTGCGCGCTGATGATCATCGCGGTCGGCGCCACCGGCCTGTTCGAGCGGGTGATGGACAAGCTGCCGATGGCGATTGCCGCCGCGCTGCTGGCTGGCGTGCTCACCCGCTTCGGGCTGGACGCGGTGCTGGCGGTGCGGCCGTCGCCGGTGCTGGTGCTGGTGATGCTGGCGGCCTTCCTGGCCGGGCGGCGATGGTGGCCGCGCTACGCGGTGCCCGGCGTGCTGGCCGCCGGCATGGCGGTGGCGGCGGCGCAGGGCCGCCTGGCGCTGGGCGGGGTCGACTGGGCCTGGGCCACGCCGGTGTGGGTGACGCCGCAGTTCAGCCTGGGCGGGGCCATCGGCGTGGCGCTGCCGCTGTTCATCGTCACCATGGCGTCGCAGAACCTGCCCGGCGTGGCGGCGCAGCGCGCAGCGGGCTATGCCATTCCGATCTCGCCCGTCACCACCGCCACTGGCCTCATCACGCTGGTGCTGGCGCCGTTCGGCTGTTTTGCGGTCAACCTGGCGGCCATCACCGCCGCCATCTGCATGAGCCCCGAGGCCCATGCCGATGCGGCCAAGCGCTACACCGCGCCGGTGGTGGCGGGCATCCTCTACACGCTGCTGGGCCTGGCCGGCGGCGCGGTGGTGGGGCTGCTGGCGGCCTTTCCGAAGGAACTGGTGGCGGTGGTGGCCGGCCTGGCGCTGCTGGGCACCATCACCGGCGCACTCAGCCAGGCGCTGGCCGAGCCGCGGCACCGCGATGCGGCCGGCATCACCTTTCTGGTGACGCTGTCGGGTGTCAGCGTGGCCGGCGTGGGTGCGGCGTTCTGGGGCGTGGTGGCCGGCGCCGCCACCCTCGCTGTGCAACACTGGCGCGCCCGCTGATTGCCCTGGACTCTGCCATGCGCCTGCTCTTCATCGCCGACCCGCTGGACACCTTCAAGACCCACAAGGACAGCACGTTCGCGATGATGCGCGAGGCCGATGCCCGCGGCCACACGCTGATGCATTGCGGCCCGCAGGACGTGCGCTGGCAGTGTGGCGAACAGGTGACCGCCTTCGTGCGCGACATCACCCTGACCGGAGACGCCCACGACTGGTACCGCGCCGCGCAACAGCCACCCGACGAGCGGCCCCAGGTGCTGGCCGAGGTGGACGCGGTGCTGATGCGCAAGGACCCGCCCTTCGACCCCGAATACTTCTACGCCACCCATCTGCTGAGCCAGGCGGTGCGCGAAGGCGCCCGGGTCTTCAACGACCCGGCGGCGCTGCGCAACCACCCCGAGAAGCTGGCGATCCTGGAGTTTCCGCAGTTCATCGGCCCCACGCTGGTGACGCGGGACGCGGCCGACGTGCGGCGCTTCCACGCCCGGCACCAGGACATCATCCTCAAGCCGCTCGACGGCATGGGCGGCACGGGCATCTTCCGGGTCGGGCCCGACGGCCTGAACCTGGGCAGCATCATCGAGACGCTGAACGCCGACGGCGCGCAGACGCTGATGGTGCAAAAGTATCTGCCCGAGATCGTCCAGGGCGACAAGCGCATTCTGGTGATCGCCGGCGTGCCGGTGCCCTTCTGCCTGGCGCGCATTCCGCAGGGCAGCGAAATCCGCGGCAACCTGGCCGTGGGCGGCAAGGGCGTGGCCCAGCCGCTGAGCGACCGCGACCGCGAGATCGCCACCAGTCTGGGCCCCATCCTGGCCGCGCGCGGCCTGCTGCTGGTGGGGCTGGATGTCATCGGCGACAGCCTCACCGAGATCAACGTCACCAGCCCCACCTGCTTTCAAGAGATCACCCAGCAGACCGGCTTCGACGTGGCCAAGGTGTTTGTCGACGCGCTGGAATCCGCGCTGCGCTGACCCGGGCCGGCCGCACCGGCCTGAGAGCCTGAAAGTCTTTCGTTCATGCCCGCTCACCACGCCAAAGTGCCCCCGCGCGTCGTTGCAAATGCGCGCCATAGCCCGGGCTATGGCTGCGCTTTGCGCCTAGATCGGGCGCCCTTTGACGCGCTGTTCGGGTACGCCCGAAAAACTCTCAGTCTCTGAGCCATCCCTGACCAGAAGGACGACCCATGAAGACCAAAGCAGCCGTGGCCTGGAAGGCCGGCGCCCCGCTCACCATCGAGACCGTGGACCTGCAAGGCCCGCGTGACGGCGAGGTGCTGGTGGAGATGAAGGCCACCGGCATCTGCCACACCGACTACTACACCCTGAGCGGCGCCGACCCCGAAGGCCTGTTCCCCGCCATCCTGGGCCACGAGGGTGCGGGCGTGGTGCTGGAGGTGGGCGCCGGCGTGCCCTGGCTGAAGCCGGGCGACCATGTGATCCCGCTCTACACGCCCGAGTGCCGCAACTGCAAGTTCTGCCTGTCGCGCAAGACCAACCTGTGCCAGGCCATCCGCAGCACCCAGGGCAAGGGGCTGATGCCGGACGGCTCGTCGCGCTTCTCGATCGGCGGCGAACCCATCCTGCACTACATGGGCACCAGCACCTTTGCCAACCACATCGTGGTGCCCGGCATCGCGCTGGCCAAGATCCGGCCCGACGCGCCCTTCGACAAGGTCTGCTACATCGGCTGCGGCGTCACCACCGGCGTCGGTGCGGTGCTGTTCACCGCCAGGGTGGAGGCGGGTGCCAACGTGGTGGTGTTCGGCCTGGGCGGCATCGGGCTGAACGTGATCCAGGGCGCCAAGATGGTGGGCGCCGACAAGATCATCGGCGTCGACATCAACCCCGGCCGTGAGGCCATGGCGCGGAAGTTCGGCATGACGCACTTCATCAACCCGAAGGACACGCCCAACCTGGTCGATGCCATCGTGCAGCTGACCGACGGCGGCGCCGACTACAGCTTCGAGTGCATCGGCAACACCCAGGTGATGCGCCAGGCGCTGGAATGCACCCACAAGGGCTGGGGCCGCAGCATCATCATCGGCGTGGCCGAGGCGGGGGCGGAGATCAGCACGCGGCCGTTCCAGCTGGTGACAGGCCGCAAGTGGGAGGGCTCGGCCTTCGGCGGCGCGCGCGGGCGGACGGACGTGCCGAAGATCGTCGACTGGTACATGGACGGCAAGCTCAACATCGACGACCTGATCACCCACAAGCTGCCGCTGGAACGCATCAACGAAGGCTTCGACCTGATGAAGCGCGGCGAGTCGATCCGCACGGTGGTGGAGTTCTGAGCGTGGGCTGGGAAGTCTTGTCAGCGCACGCCTGCTTCGGCGGAGAGCAGCGCTTTCTGCGCCATGCCTCGGCGCAGACCGGCCTGCCGATGCGCTTCGGCCTGTTCCTGCCGCCGCAGGCGCTGGCCGGCACGCCAGTGCCCCTGCTGGTCTACCTGGCCGGCCTCACCTGCACCGAGGAGACCTTCGCCACCAAGGCTGGTGCCCAGCGCCTGGCCGCCGAGCTGGGCCTGGCGCTGCTGACGCCCGACACCAGCCCGCGCGGCGCCAATGTGCCGGGCGAAGCCGATACCTGGGACTTCGGCGTCGGCGCCGGTTTCTACCTCGACGCCACCCAGGTGCCCTGGTCCACGCACTGGCGCATGGAGAGTTACCTGATCGAGGAGCTGATTCCGCAGGTGCAGGCGCAGGCTCCGGTGTTGCCAGGTGCCACCGGCATCTTCGGCCACTCGATGGGCGGCCATGGCGCCCTCACGCTGGCGTTGCGCCACCCGGGCATGTTCCAGAGCCTGTCGGCGCTGGCGCCGATCTGCGCGCCGATGCAGTGCCCCTGGGGCATCAAGGCCTTCAGCGGCTACCTGGGGCCCGACCAGGGCGCCTGGGCCGCGCACGACGCCAGCATGCTGATGGCCCACCAGCCCACACCGCCGTACCCCGCCGGCATCCTGGTCGACCAGGGCGAGGCCGACAAATTCCTCGCGGAGCAGTTGCACCCGCACAGGTTCCAGCAGGCCTGCGCGGCCATCGGCCAGCCGCTCACGCTGCGCCGGCATGCGGGCTACGACCATGGCTACTACTTCGTCGCCAGCGTGATGGAGGCGCACCTGCAGCACCACGCCGGCCAGCTCGGCGCGTGACCGACCCGGGCGCCATGCCCCACGCGGCGACAATGCCAGCATGGCCCTGCTCTCCCTCTCCAACGCCCACCTCGCTTACGGCCATGTCGCCCTGCTCGACGCCACCGGCCTATCCCTGGAGCCTGGCGAGCGACTGGGCCTGATCGGCCGCAACGGCACCGGCAAGTCCAGCCTGCTGAAGGTCATCGCCGGGCTGGAGAAGCTCGACGACGGCCTGCTGCAGATGACGCTGGGCCTGCGCATCTGCTACGTGCCGCAGGAGCCGGTCTTCGAGCCCGGCCACACCGTGTTCGAGGCGGTGGCCGAGGGCGTGGCCGAGGCCCGCGCGGTGCGCGACGCCTACGAGGCGCCTGCCGACGGCGTCGACCTGGCCGCGCTGCCGACCTGCAT
>JBBRVT010000382.1:0-4580 GCA_038246615.1 Burkholderiales bacterium | reverse complement strand
GGCCAGGTCGACATCTTCATCTCCAACGCCGGCATCGGCGGCGGCACCGGCGGCTTCGATGTGGCCGACCCCATTTGGGACAAGATGTGGCAGATCCACGGCATGGCCCATGTGTGGGCCGCCCGTGCGGTGGTGCCCGAGATGGTGGCGCGCGGCGAAGGCGCCTTCGTCGTCACCGCTTCGGCCGCCGGCCTGCTCAACATCGTCGAAAGCGCGCCCTATGCGGTGACCAAGCACGCCGCCGTGGCCTTCGCCGAATGGCTGCGCATCGCCTATGGCCGCCGCGGCGTGCGGGTGGCCTGCCTGTGCCCGCAGGCCGTGGCCACCGCGATGACGGCCGGCGGTGCCGGGTCGGCCGAGGTCGACGGCATGCTGTCACCCGCCCAGGTGGCCGCCGACGTGGTGGCGGCGCTGCGCGACGAAACCTTTCTGGTGCTGCCGCACCCCGAGGTGCTGGACTACCTGCGCGGCAAGACCGCCAACTACGACCGCTGGCTGGGTGGCATGCAGAAGCTCTATGCCAGGCAAGTGGCGCCGCAATGACCACCCTCTACGACTGCAGCACGGCACCCAGCCCGCGCCGCGCCCGCATCCTGCTGGCCGAGAAGGGCGTGGCCCACGAGACGGTGCAGGTCGACCTGCGCAGCGGCGAGCAACTGGGTGATGCCTACCGTGCCATCAACCCGCAGTGCACCGTGCCTGCGCTGCGCACCGATGAAGGCGCGGTGCTGACCGACAACGCGGCCATTGCGGCCTACCTGGAAGCCAGGTACCCGCAGCCGCCGCTGCTGGGCAGCACGCCGCTGGAGAAAGCCGAGGTCGCCAGCTGGAACTGGCGGGTGGAATTCGAAGGCCTGATGGCGATAGCCGAGGCGCTGCGCAACAGCGCGCCGGCGATGGCCAACCGGGCGCTGCCCGGGCCGGTGGACTACCCGCAGATCCCCGCGCTGGCCGAGCGCGGCGTGGCGCGGGTGCGGCAGTTCCTGGCCGTGCTGGATGCACGGCTGGCGGGCCGCAGCTTCATCGTGGGCGACCGGCTCAGCATCGCCGACATCACCGCCGCAGTGGCGGTGGACTTTGCCCGCGTCGTCCGCGTCAAGCCCGACGACAGTCAGCAGCACCTGCAACGCTGGCGCGCCGCGCTGGCGCAGCGGCCGGCCTTTCAGCTGTAGGTTTTTGCCCACCACACCCAGGAGACCACCATGCCCACCTTCTCACGCCGCCGCCTGTTGCAGGCCGGCCTGTCGGCCGCCACCGTGGCCGCCGCACCCAGTGCCCTGGCCCAGGCCGCCTTCCCTTCACGGCCGATCAAGTTCATCGTGCCCTACCCGCCCGGCGGCGCCACCGACCTGGTGGGCCGGCTGCTGGCCGCCAGGCTGCAGGAGAGCTGGGGCCAGAACGTGGTGGTGGAGAACAAGGCCGGCGCCAGCGGCATGATCGGCAGCGCCGAGGTGGCCCGCGCCGCGCCCGACGGCCACACCGTGCTGGTGGCCATCACCACCCACATCCAGAACCCGGCCATCTTCGCCAAGGTGCCGTACGACCCGTTGAAAGACTTCACGCCGATCTCGCAGATCTGCCTGTCGTACCTGGTGCTGGTGGTCAAGCCCGACTTCCCGGCGAACAACCTGAAGGAATTCGTGGCGCTGGTGAAGGCCAACCCGGGCAAGTACAGCTTCGGCTCCTTCGGCACCGGCTCGTCGTCGCACATCGTCGGCGAGACCTTCGCCCGCAAGGCCGGGCTGGACCTGGCGCACGTGCCCTACAAGGGGTCGGCGCCGATGATGAGCGACCTGCTGGGCGGCCAGGTGCCCTGTGCCTGGGCCGATGTGAGCACCGCCACCCAGCACATGGCCGCAGGCAAGCTCAAGCCGCTGGTGGTGACCGGCCCGCGCCGCGCGCCGCTGCTGGCCGCGGTGCCCACGCTGCTGGAAAGCGGCTGGCCCGGCTTCGAGCCGCTGGGCTGGGTGGGCATCTTGCTGCCGGCCGGCGTGCCGCAGCCCATCGTCGACAAGTATTCGAACGAGATGGTGCGCATCGTGAAGCTGCCCGAGGTGCGCGCCCGGCTGTATGAACAGACGCTGATGCCGGTGGGCGACAACGCCGAGTCATTTGCCCGCACGCTGAAGCGTGACAAGGCGCTGTGGCAGCAGATCGTGACCGCCGCGGGCATCAAGCCGCAGTGACCCGAGAGCAGCCCCCAGACCTGCCGCTTCGCGTCAGGCCCCCCGAGGGGGATGAGGAAACTCGGGAGCGGCCCGGCGTTTCCTCAGACGCTCAATCGGCGAACGCGCCCGCAGCCCGGATCACCGGGCCCCAGCGCTCGGTCTCGGCCTTCAGGTGGGTGCGCAGACCTTCTGGCGTCAGCTTGGCGTCGGGCACGAACTCGGCGCCCAGGTCGGTCATGCGCTGCACCACGGTGGGGTCTTTCAGCGCGGCGCGCAGGGCGCTGGCGAACTTCTCGGTGGCCTCTTTGGGCGTGTTCTTGGGCGCGTAGATGCCGTGCCACACCACCACGTCGAAGCCCTTCAGGCCCTGCTCTGCCAGGGTGGGCGCATCGGGCAGCACCTTGATGCGCTGTGCGGTGGTGACGCCGAAGAACTTCACCGTGCCGGCCTTGATGTGCGGCATGGTCTGGGTTGTCTGGTCGCACAGCACGTCAACCTGGCCGCCCAGCAGCGCCTGGAAGGCCGGGCCGGTGCCCGAATAGGGCACGGTGGTGAGATCGACACCCACGGCCTGGCGCAGCACCATGCCGCACAGGTGCGACACCGCGCCCAGGCCGGCATGCGCCAGGTTCACCTTGTCGCCATTGGCTTTGAGGTAGGCCAACAGCTCGGGGAAGTTGTTGGCCGGCAGGTCTTTGCGGCCCAGCAGCGTCATCGGCACGTCGACCACCTGGCTGACGAACTCGAAATCGGTCTGCGGGTTGTAGGCCAGCTTGCGGTACAGCGCCGGCGCGGTGGCCATGCCGTTGTGGTGGATGAGGAAGGTGTAGCCGTCCGGCGTGGCGCGCATCACCGCAGTCGCGGCGATGGTGCCGCCGGCGCCCACCTTGTTTTCCACCACCACGGTCTGGCCCAGGCTCCTGGTCATCACCCCGGCCAGGGTGCGGGCAACGATGTCGGTGGGGCCGCCGGCGGCGAAGGGCACCACCAGGGTGATGGGTTTGGTGGGGTAAGCCTGGGCCATGGCGGCGGGGGCGGTGAGGGAGGCCAGGCTGGCCAGGGCGGCCAGCGCCAGGCGGCGCATCGGGTTGTACATGGGGGATCCTGCGGGTGACGTTCGGAACGCGAGTGTGCCGTGCCGCCCCGGCCAGCGCGGGCGGGGCTTGCCCGGGGGTGTCGCATGCGGTGTCAGGGTTTGCGGAAGATGGCCGGCGCCACGAAGCCCGGGCTGGCGCCCGGCACGCCGCTGTTGCCGCCTTGCAGCCGCAGCGCCAGCCAGTCGAACGTCTGCAGGTAGGCCGCCAGCGTGTGCGGGCCGTACAGCGTGGAGGCGCCTTCGTAGTGCTGGGCGCCGTACTCCTCCTCGGTGGCCACGTAGCCGGAATAACCGTTGCTGTAATTGGACACCGCCACATGGCTCAGCTTCCCGCCGAAGGCCTGGTGCAAGCCCGCCTTCAGGCGTCGTCCGGCGGTCGCGGTGAATTCCGCCGGCACCGCCGCCAGCGCCAGGCTGCCGATGCGCAGCAGTTGCAGCGGCACCACGTTGGGCACCAGCGGGCAGGGCTGGCTGGACCAGCTGCCGCTGCCGTCCAGCGGCCGGCTGCGCAGCTGCGCCAGCCCCACCGCGAACATGATCGGCTTGTCGCCGTGGCCGGCGACGAGGGCCGGGTCCAGGCTGCCGGGCAGCGGGATGTCCCAGGCCGTCTCCAGCCCCGGCCGCACCGGGCGCTGCGGATCGGTCTCGCCGGGCAGCAGCAGCGGCGCCAGGCTGGCGAAGAAGTAACTGCGTGCCAGCGGCAGCGCCGCCATCATCGCGATGGCCTGCAGCAGCACCCCCAGTGCCGCGCCCACCGGCACCACGCCGGTGGCCAGCGATGCCGCGATGGGTATGGCCTGCGGGCCCAGCTGCAGAACGCCCAGGGTCCAGGCCTGGATGCCGCCGGCGGTAAAGTTGGCCCGGGTCATGCCTTCGATGATGGCCGCATCGATGTCCAGTGGCCCGGTGCTGGCATAGGCGATGCTGTCCTCCGAGCTGCCGGCGCCGAACGACACGCCCAGCGCCGCCGGCCAGGTGCGCGCATCGGGCCGGCCGCTGATCGGCACGCCACCGGCCATGTCGATGTGGATCTGCTGCGCGTCCAGCGGCCCGGTGAGCTCGGTGCCAGCCTGCCTGAACAGCATCAGCGCGTGCGCGAACTGCCGGTCGCCCAGCATCTGCATGCGCTTCAGGTCACGCGCCCAGGCGTCGGGCGCACGCAGCAGCGGCGGCACCACCCCACCCACTGGCGGCGACACCAGCGGCATCGGCGGCAGCACGCCCAGCATCGGCAGCTCGCCACCCAGCGGCTTGAACGTTGTGGCGCGGCCCTGGTCGTCCAGTTCCAGGTTGCCCGACACGTCGCCCGCACTGCC
>JBBRVT010000381.1:0-4588 GCA_038246615.1 Burkholderiales bacterium | reverse complement strand
GCCGTCGGCAGTCCACAGCCGGGCATCGGCATAGCCGCCGTCGTCCACGAAGGGCAGGAACTCGGCCCAGCGCTGCACCTGGGCGTCGATCTGCGTGGCGCCCAGCGCCACGCGGTGGGCGCCGAGCTCGTTGTCGAAGGCGAACCCCGGGCTGGCGGCGCTGCCCAGGGTCCAGTCGCCCGGGGCCAGCTGCAGGTCGGCACCCGGTGGCGGCAGCACCGGCGCCTGCCAGCGCGGATCGTCCACCGCCACGCCCAGGGCCTGCGCCATGTAGAGCCCGGCCTCATGGTGCATGTCTTCGTGTACCAGGGCCAGGCGGAAGAAGTACAGCGCCTCGGCGCTGGCCTGGCCACTGTCGTCGCCAGCCTGCAGCAGCGCCAGCGTGCCGGTCAGCTGCGCGGCCAGGTCGGCGCAGGTGGCCTCGGCATCGGGCAGCGCCAGGCTCCAGCGGCTGGCATGCGCCACGGCGCTGCTGTCGTACAGCGCGTCGGCCTGGGCCCGCAGCGGCGCGGTGCGCGCCGCCAGCGGGTCGGCCTGTGCGCCGGCCCGGCGCTGCGGGTTGCGCGCGAGCCAGAACTCCTGGAACCAGCCGATATGGCCCAGCTCCCACAGCGGCGGGTTCAGCGTGGGCCAGCGCGGCACCTGCAGGCCGGGCAGCGCCTGGTGCAGCCGCCGGAACTGCGCCAGCGTGTCGCGCCGGCTGGCCTGCAGCGCGGCGGCCAGCGCCGCAGCGCCACCCTGCCGTGCCGTCAGGTCGAGCGGGCGGGTCTGCAGGGTGGCGGGCGGCGGGGTGGGTATGCTGTTGGGGTGCATCGTCAGAAGATCGTCATCGTCACACCTGCGCTGGCCGATGCCAACAACGGCAACTGGCAGACCGCCAGGCGCTGGCGCCAGATGCTGGCGCCAGCTTACCGCGTGCAGTTGCTGGCCGACTGGCAAGGCGGCGACGCGCAGCTGATGGTGGCGCTGCATGCACGCCGGTCGGCACCGTCGGTGGCGGCCTGGCGCGCAGCGCACCCGCTGCGCCCGCTGGTGCTGGTGCTCACCGGCACCGACCTGTACCGCGACATCCACAGCGACGCGTCGGCGCGGCAGTCGCTGGCGCTGGCCGATGCCCTGGTGGTGCTGAACGACCTGGGCGCCCGCAGCCTGCCCGCGCCGCTGCGGGCCAAGTGCCAGGTGCTGCTGCAGTCGTGCCCGGCGCGCCAGACGGTGCCCAAGCCGCAGCGCCATCTGCGCGCGCTGATGGTCGGCCACCTGCGTGCCGAGAAGGACCCGCTGACCTACCTGCGCGCCGCGCGCCGCCTGGCCGGCCGGCCCGACATCCTGCTCGACCACATCGGCAGCGCGCTCGACCCGGCGCTGGGTGCCGAGGCCATGGCGCTGGCCGCCGCGCAACCCGCCTACCGCTGGCTGGGCGGGCTGCCGCATGCCGCCACCCGCCGCCGCATCCAGCAGGCGCATCTGCTGGTGCACCCCAGCCGCATGGAAGGTGGCGCGCATGTGGTGATCGAGGCGCTGCGCAGCGGCACGCCGGTGCTGGCCTCGCGCATCGACGGCAATGTCGGCCTGCTGGGCGCCGATTGGCCGGGGCTGTTCGCGCCCGGCGACGATGCCGCCCTGGCCGGCCTGTTGCAGCAGGCGCGCGACGATCCCGCTATGCTCTCGGCGCTGGCCTGCCGGGCCGCGCAATTGGCACCGCGGTTCGCCCCGGCCGTCGAAGCGGCCATGCTGCACCGCCTGGTGGCCGGCCTGCTGGGCACCCCCAATCTCCTTGGAGAACAACCATGAACATCCCCTACACCCCGCCGGCCGGTGAGCCACGCCTGACCTCGCTGTCACATGGTGGCGGCTGCGGCTGCAAGATCGCCCCGGGCGTGCTCAGCGAGATCCTCAAGGGCACGGCGGCCATGCCGATCCCGCCCGAGCTGATGGTGGGCATCGAGACCGCCGACGACGCGGCGGTCTACAAGCTCAACGACGAGCAGGCGCTGATCGCCACCACCGATTTCTTCATGCCGATCGTCGACGACCCGTTCGAATTCGGCCGCATCGCCGCGACCAACGCCATCAGCGACGTGTATGCCATGGGTGGCCGGCCGATCATGGCGCTGGCGCTGGTGGGCATGCCGATCAATGTGCTGAGCACCGCCACCATCGGCCGCGTGCTCGAAGGCGGCGCGTCGGTGTGCCGGGCGGCGGGCATCCCGATCGCCGGCGGCCACACCATCGACTCGGTCGAGGCCATCTACGGCCTGGTAGCGCTGGGCCTGGTGCACCCCAGCCGCGTCAAGCGCAATGCCGACGCCCGCCCGGGCGACCTGCTGGTGCTGGGCAAGCCGCTGGGCGTGGGCGTGATGAGCGCGGCCCTGAAGAAGGGCGCGCTCGATGCCGACGGCTATGCGCAGATGATCGCCAACACCACCCGGCTGAACACCCCCGGGCCCGCGCTGGCGGCGCTGGCGGGCGTGCATGCGCTGACCGACATCACCGGCTTCGGCCTGGCCGGCCATGTGCTGGAGCTGGCGCGCGGCGCCGGCTGCAGCGTGCAGATCGACTGGTCCCGGGTGCCGCTGCTGCCCGGCGTGCAGGCGCTGGCCGCGCAGGGCTTCATCACCGGCGCCTCTGGCCGCAACTGGGCCGGTTATGGGCACGAGGTGCAGGTGGACACGCGCCTGAACGACGCCGACCGCGCATTGCTGACCGACCCGCAGACCAGCGGCGGCCTGCTGGTCTCCTGCACGCCGCAGGCGCTGGACGCGGTGCTGGCGGTCTTCCGGGAGCAGGGCTTCGGCGAGGCTGCGGTCATCGGCGAGGTGGCGGCCGGCGGCGCCGGGCCGCGGCTGGTGGTGTCCTGACAGGGGCACGCCATGATCACCCAGCCCTGCCAGCACATCCGCCTGCACACCGACGGCCGCCTGGCCATGGTGCAGCTGCACCGGCCGGCGGCACGCAACGCGCTGAGCGTGGCGCTGATGCGTGAACTCACTGCGGTGGCGCTGGCGCTGGCCGAGCGCACCGACATCGACGCGGTGATCGTCACCGGCGATGCCACCTGCTTCACCGCCGGTGCCGACCTGAAAGACCGCGCCGCCTGGTCCGACGAGAGCCTGCCGCTGGTGCAACGGCGCGAGAACGCCGCCGTGGGCTGGAAGCTGTGCAAGGCCTGGGAAGAGCTGCCGCAGGTCAGCATCGTCGCCATCGAGGGCTATGCGGTGGGCGGCGGCCTGGCGCTGGCGGTGGCCTGTGACTGGCGGGTGATGGCCGACAACGCCTTCGTCTCGCTGCCCGAGATCGCCCTGGGCATCCCGCTGACCTGGGGTGCGATCCCGCGGCTCACCGCGCTGGTGGGCCCGTCGCGGGCCAAGCGGCTGACGATCCTGTGCGAGCGCCTGGGCGCGGCCGACGCGCTGGCCATGGGGCTGGTCGACCATGTCACCCCGCCTGGCGGCGCGCTGGCCAAGGCCACCGATCTGGCCCAGCAGGTGCTGGCCATGCCGGCGGC
Organism: Burkholderiales bacterium; assembly: GCA_038246615.1. Taxonomy (GTDB): domain Bacteria; phylum Pseudomonadota; class Gammaproteobacteria; order Burkholderiales; family Burkholderiaceae_C; genus Pseudaquabacterium. The sequence continues at coordinate 1,083 of JBBRVT010000381.1, read as the reverse complement.
AGCGGTGCGCATGAGCAAGGCCACCGCCAACGCCGTGGCCACCGCCGGCCACCTGGCGGCCGGCCACATGGCGCTGGACCAGCTGATGCTGGCCGGTGCCAGCGCTGAATCCGTGGCTGCGCGCGCGGCGGCGCTGAAGCGGCGCTGAAATGCCGCTGACCTGCCGCTGAACTGCCACTCTGACCTGCCGCTGACCCGCCGCTGACCCGCCGCTGACCTGCCGACCCACGCCCGGCGCCTGGGCATTCCTGCAGCATGCCGGCACCGACAATTCCCCGATGTCCGACACCCGTCCGGTTCCTGCCGCGCCTGCTGCCGCCCTGACGGGCACCGCCTTCGCCACGCTGCTGCTGATCGCGCTGATGATGGGCGCCAACCATGTGGCGGCGCGGCTGGCCTTCAACCACGGCGTGGACGTGGCCACGGCGGTGATGTTCCGCAGCGGCGTCACTGCGCTGGTGGTGGGCGCACTGGTGCTGGCCACCGGCGTGCCGCTGGCGCTGAACGCCCGCCACCGCCGCGCCCTGCCGGTCATCGGCGCGCTGGTGGCCGTGCAGAGCCTGTGCCTGTATGCCGCCGTGGCGCGGCTGCCGGTGGCGCTGGCGCTGCTGGCCTTCAACACCTACCCGCTGTGGACGGCGCTGTGGGCGCGGTTGGCCTACCAGCACCGGCCCGAGCCACGGGTGCTGCGCGCCATGCCGGTGATGCTGCTGGGCCTGGCCCTGGCGCTGGACGTGTTCGGCGCGGCGTCGGGCCTGGGCGCGGCCGGGCAATGGGCGCAGATCGGCGTGGGCGTGGCCTTTGCACTGACGGCGGCCGCCACCTTCGGCATGGTGCTGGTGCTCACCCAGCATGAGGTGGCCGACCTGGACGGCCGCCTGCGCACCGCGCTGACCATGGCCCAGGTGGGCCTGCTGGCCGCTGCCGGCGTGGCCTGGCAGGGCGGCCCGCAGCTGCCCGACGGGCTGGCCGGCTGGGTGGGTCTGGGCGCGCTGACCCTTCTCTACGGCACCGCCTTCACCATCATGTTCACCGTGCTGCCGCGCCTGGGCGTGGTGGGCAATTCGGCCATCATGAACGTCG
>JBBRVT010000380.1:0-4592 GCA_038246615.1 Burkholderiales bacterium | reverse complement strand
GTGCGACTGGCCGGGTCGATGGCCAGCCACTCGGGCCGGTCCATCTTGGTGGCACCCAGCAGGTCGCCGGCCTGGCGCGCCTTGATCAGCACCTCGCCCTGGTCGGCAAAGCCGTTGGCAGCGGTCAGCGGCCCCTGCCCCTGCACCAGCGGCAGCCAGCGGCCGCTGCCGTCGGCGTCGAAGCGCGCCGCGTACAGCGTGCCGTGGTCCAGCAGCGTGGCATTGGCTTTGGCGCCGCCCGGGGCGATGCGGTCGCGGCTGACGAACTTGTAGATGTATTCGAAGCGCGCGTCTTCGCCTGAATACACCACCGCCCGGCCGTCGCGGGTGGTGGCCACCCAGGCGCCCTCGTGCGCGGCGCGGCCCAGCGCGGTGCGCTTGACCGGCGTGCTGGTGGGGTCCATCGGGTCGATCTCGACCACCCAGCCGAAGCGGTTGGGCTCGTTGGGGTGCCGGCCGGCGTCGAAGCGCGCGTCGTGCAGGTGCCAGCGGTAGAAGTCGGTCGCCCGGATGCCCCAGCGCGCCTGGTGCGCATCGGGTTGGGCCGGGCCGTTGAAGTAGCCGGCGAAGTTTTCTTCACCCGACAGGTAGGTGCCCCAGGGTGTCATGCCGGCGGCGCAGTTGTTCAGCGTGCCCAGCACGGTGCGGCCGGCAGGGTCGGCGGCGGTGCGCATCAGCGGGTGACCGGCGGCCGGGCCGCCCACGGCGAACGGCGTGCTGGCGGTGAAGCGGCGCGCATGCGGTGACGGCCGCACCAGCTGCCAGCCGTCGGCCTGCAGTTCGACCTCGACCACCGCCACACCATGCGCGGCCTGCGACTTGCGCACCTTCTCGGCCGACCAGTCGGCCAGCCCGCCGGGGTGCAGCAGGCCGTCGTCGGTGTACTCGTGGTTCAGCACCAGCAGGCCGCGGCGGTTGCCGGCCGCGCCGCCGCCCAGCGGGTAGAAGTGCAGGCCGTCGTGGTGCATGCCCAGCTGCAGCGCCTGCTCGGCTGCGGTGTTGCCGGCATCGGGCCGCCAGGCCGGCATGGCGCCCGGGATGCCCACCGGGTCGCCCCAGGGCGCGATGACCTGGGCGCTGTAGCCCTCAGGCACTGCCACCGTGTCGGCGCGCGAGGTGGGCACCGCTGCGAAGCCGAGCTTGGGGCCGGCACGGCCTGCCGTTGCGCAGCCCGCCAGCCCTGCCGCCAGCCCAGCCGCCAGCCCCCCGGCGACCCCCGTCGACAAGGGGCCGAAGGCCGCCGCCAGCGCGGCGCCCAGCCCGCCCTGCAGCCACACCCGCCGCGCCGGGTGCGACACCGCCTGCAACGGCAGGTTGGCGCTGCGGTTGCTGTCTTCCATCGTGTCGAAGTCTTTGGCCATCGCCTGATTCTCGCCGCCAGTGCTGCCAGCGCCGCAGCCACCCAGATTGCTTGACTTGGAAAACAAATGCACCGACGATCAGCTGCATGCAGCAAGAACTGGTGATCGATGCCATCCACGGCCTGCGGACCGATCCGCAGCTGGCCGAACAGCTGCACCAGCTGTCGCACCGGGGCGTGGTCGAGACGCTGCAGATCTTGCCGCACGATCTGCCGCGGCGGCGCTTTCGCGCAGTAACCGACCACGGCACCGCCTGCTTCGTGTCCCTGGCGCGCAGTGAGCCGTTGTTCGACGGTGCGGTCTTGCACCTGGATGGGCAACGCGCCGTGGTGTTGCGGGTGGGTGCGCAGCGTTGGCTGCGCCTGCAAGCCACTGACGCGGCTGCGGCGCTGGAGCTGGGCTACCACGCCGGCAACTTGCACTGGCGCATCCGCTTTGACGGTGACGCCCTGCTGGTGGCCGCCGACGCCCCGGACGAGATTTACCTGGCCCGTGTGCGCGCCTTGCTCGACAGTGGCCGGGTGCGGCTGCATGGCTGAGTCTGCGGCTGCAGCAGCAGGAGCCGGTGCTGCCGCGCTGCTCACCGCGCTGCAATACGGCGACGGGCAATTTCCCGGTGGAGGCTTTGCCTTCTCGTGGGGCCTGGAATCCATGGTGGCCGAGGGACGCCTGCAGCGCGCCGACTTCGCCGCGTACCTGGCGGGCCAGCTGGCCCACCGCTGGGGTGGTTGCGACCGGGTGCTGGTGGCCCATGCCCATGCTGCGGCAGGCGATGCGTCAAGCTGCCAGGCGCTTGACGACCTGGCCGAGGCGCTGGCCACGGTGGAGGCCGCACGCACAGGCTCGCGCCGCGCGGGTCTGGCCTTGCTGGGCACGCATGTGCGGCTGGGCACGCCCGGCGCCGCCGCGCTGCGTGCCCTGGTCGACCACCAGGCTGCGCACGGCCATTTGTCGGTGGTGCAGGGTGTGGTGCTGGCCGGCACCGGGCTGGACCAGGCGGCCGCACTGGCGGTCAGCGGCTACACCGCCGCCAGCGCAGTGGCCACTGCCGGCATCCGCCTGGGTTTCATCGGCCACCTGGATGCCCAAGCGGCGGTGCGGCAGGTGCGTCCGCTGCTGGCGGCGCTGGCCGACGCGCCGGTGCCTGCGCTGGAAGACATCTGCAACCTGGTGCCCGAGGCCGACCTGGCCATGATGCGCCACGCCGACCTGCCACGGCGGCTCTTTTCCAACTGACCCGGCCGCTGCCCGGCCACCACCGACAGGCCCGCCATGAATCTCAGCCCGACCGAAGTCGACCGCCTCGTCATTTTCAACGCAGCCGAACATGCCCGCCGGCTGCGCCGCAACGGTGTGCGCCTGTCACACCCCGAGGCGGTGGCGCTGATTGCCGACGAGATGCTGCTGGCTGCGCGCAAGGGCGTGGGCTACAGCGACATCGTCGACCAGGCCACGCGCCTGCTGAGCAGTGATGACGTGGAGCCAGGCGTGGCCTCGATGATCGAGTTCGTGTCGGTCGAAGCCAACTTCGAGCAGGGCACGAAGATGGTGATCGTGTTCCGGCCGATCCTGCCGGGCCAGGTGGCAGACGACAGCCCGCAGCCCGGTGAGGTGATCACGCCAGATGGCGATATCCAGCTCAACGCCGGCCGGCCGAAGATCGAGCTGGACGTGACCAACACGGGTGACCGCGACATCCAGGTGCGCAGCCACACCCATTTCTTCGAGACCAACCGCGCGCTGAACTTCGACCGCGCCCAGGCCTGGGGCATGCGGCTGGATGTGGGCTCAGGCGGTGGTGTGCGTTTCGAGCCGGGGCTGCGGCGGCGCATCACCCTGGTGCCCATCGGCGGGGACCGCATCGTCTGCGGTCAGGCCGGTCTGGCGCAGGGGCGGCTGGATGATCCGGGGCGGGCCCAGGCCGCAATGGCCGCTGCCCGCAGCGCCGGCTACCTGGGGGCCTGAGCCATGGCCACGATGTCCCGCCGTGACTACGCGGCCACCTACGGGCCCACCACGGGTGACCTGGTGCGCCTGGGCGACACCGACCTGCTGGCCGAGATCGAACGTGACTTCACACATTACGGCGACGAGCTGAGCACCGGTGCCGGCAAGGCCATGCGCGATGGCGAGGGCTTCCAGACCACCGGCACGCAGGCCTCAGGTGCGCTTGACTCGGTGATCCAGAACGCGACCATCTTCGACGCGGTGCTGGGCATCGTGAAGGGCGACATCGGCATCCGCGACGGCCGCATCGTGGCCATCGGCAAGGCCGGCAACCCCGACACCATGAACGGCGTCGACCCGCGTTTGCGCACCGGCCCCAACACCACGGTCTACCACGGCGAGGCCTACATCATCACTGCGGGTGCGGTAGAGGCGCATGCGCATTTCTTGTCGCCGCAGCAGTGTGAGCATGCGTTGGCCGGCGGTACCACCACCATGATCGGCATGTCGCCGGGCCCGCATTTCGACGTCAGCTGCTCAGGGCCGAACGTGCTGGGCCAGCTGATCCAGTCGCTCGACCGCAGCCCGCTGAACTTTGGCTTTCTGGGCCGCGGCTGCTCTGACCCCGGCGCGGTGGAAGAGTCGGTGGCCGGCGGTGCGCTGGGGGTCAAGATCCACGAAGACTTCGGCGCGTCGGGCGCCGTGATCGATGGGTCGCTGATCGCCGCCGACCGGCATGATTTTTCGGTCTGCCTGCACACCGACACGATCAACGAGTTCGGCTTCTGCGAGGACACGTTGCGGGCGGTCAACGGCCGCACCATCCACATGTTCCACACCGAAGGCGCCGGCGGTGGCCATGCGCCCGATTTGCTGCGGGTCAACGGCATGGCGCATGTGCTGCCTTCTTCGACCAACCCCACCAACCCGTTCACACCTTATGCGCTGGAAGAGGGTGTGCCCATGACCATGCTGGCGCATATGATGAACTGGCGCCTGGCAGAAGACCTGGCCTTCGCCGAGAGCCGCGTGCGGCCGCAGACCATGGTGGCTGAAGACTTTCTGCACGACATGGGCGCCATCTCGATCTTCGCCACCGATTCACAGGGCATGGGCCGGCTGGCCGAGAACCAGGCCAAGGCGTTCCAACTGGCCAGCGTGATGAAGCAGCGTGTAGGCCGCCTGCCCGAAGAAACCACGGCGCGGGCCGACAACGCACGCATCCTGCGCTACCTGGCCAAGACCACCATCAACCCGGCAATCGCCGCCGGCATCGATACCGAG
>JBBRVT010000379.1:0-4594 GCA_038246615.1 Burkholderiales bacterium | reverse complement strand
ATGGGCTGGCCCAGGCGGATGGCCTTGTTCTCTTCCAGCGTGTGCAGGTCGTCGAGCCGGCGCTGGAACAGCAGGTAGGTGATCTGCTCGATCACCTCGATCGGGTTGGCAATGCCGCCGGACCAGAAGGCGTTCCAGATGGCATCGACCTGGCTGCGGAGTTCGCCTGTGAGCATGCGGTGGCCGGGGGTGGTTGGGAGCGGCGCCATGTTACCGGCGGGCACCTGCCGCCCGGCCCGCCGCACTGCCCCCCGCTGCGGCCCCGGGCGGCTGGCTCAGCGCCGCCGCAGCGTTTCGATGCTCAGGCTGATGAAGCGGCTGTCCCAGCCGTCGGGCTGGGTGTCGGACGGGCGCAGGTCCACCGCGCTCAGCAGCCAGCGCGCGGCCAGCGGCAGCGTCAGGCGGACCCAGCCGTCGGCGTCGCTGTGGTGCCACAGCGGCAGCGGGTTCAGGTCGTTGCGCAGCACCACCGGCAGGCCGGCCAGCGGCTGGCCGTCGCGCAGCAACTGCACGCGCAGGGTGTCGCCGGCGCGCAGCGGGCCGGCCGGCATGTCGGGCTGCAGGTCCAGCCCCGGGCTGCCGCCGGCCTGGCCAGCGGGGCCGGCGGTGGTGGCAGTGGGTACGGCCGCCGGCAGCTCGATGCGGGCGTTCTTCACATAGCGCTCCTGCCAGCGCACGCCGCGCGCACGCTGCGTGGCCCAACGGTCGCGCACGGCCGGCAGGGCACGGATCTCGTCGAAGTAGAGCTGCACGATGGCGTCGTCCAGGCTGATCGACAGCGGCTGCGCCTGCAGCCAGCAGCTCAGCCGCGCACCGGCCGGCGCGCCCGGCGCCACGCGCAGCAGCACTGCGTCGTCCCGGTAGGCCACCCACTGCAGCCGGCCGATCGGCCGCGCAGCGCTGGCGCCCGGGGTCTGGCAGCCGCTGGCCTGCACCAGGTCTTTGTCCAGCGCGGTCTGCTGCTTGGGAAACAGCTCGCCGGTGCCCAGCGCCAGCACCACCTCGCCCTGCGGGCCGGGCGGCATGGCCGCAAACCAGGTGTCGTGGGCCTGGGCGGCGCTGGCCAGGGCCAGCAGCAATGGGGCGATCCAGCGGCGCCGGCGGGCAGGGGTGGGTGGTGTGGCCATGGCCCAGCATACGCAAGGCAGGCCGGGTCGGATGCTGCGGCTACCAGTGGTTCCAGCGCGGCCAGTCTTCCAGGCTGCCGTCGGCCTGCAGCGCGTGGTAGCCGGCAAACTGCGCGGCGGTGGCGCAGGCGTGGTTGGGCAGGATGCGCAGGCGCGTGCCCACCGGCAGGGCCTGGGTGATATCCACCGGCGCCTGGGCGCCGGGGTCGACCGGCGCAGGGGCGCCAGGGTCCACCGGCGCAGGGCCGCTGGGGTCCACCGGCGCCTGCGCACCGGGCTCTGCGGGCGCGGTGCCGGCACCCGCCAGCCGGGCGTCGAAGGCGACGATGCCGTGCTCCTGGTTGGCGCCTTGCATCAGCCAGCCCGGCAGCGGCGCGCCGTCCAGGTTGCAGACCTGGCCGTAGCCGTAGTCGCAGGCCTGGTCTTGGGTGCCGCGGTCGCGGCTCATCGCCATCCAGCCGGCGTCGACCAGGGCCCAGCCTTTCTCGGGCTGGTGGCCGATGACGGTGGCCAGCACGCTCAGCGCGATGTCCGCAGGCGTGCAAACGCCCACGTTGGCCATCACCAGGTCCATGAAGGCATAGACGCCGGCGCGCACCTCGGTCACGCCGTCCAGCCGGGTGGCCGACAGCGCCGTGGGGGTGGATCCCACGCTGACCACCGCGCAGGGCAGGCCGGCGTCGCGCAGGCGCTGGGCGGCGCGCACGCAGCCGGCGCGCTCCTGCTCGGCCAGGGCCTGCAGCGCGGCGGGCGTGCTGCAGGCGTAGCTGGCGCCGGCATGGGTCAGCACACCGGCCAGCTGCGCGCCCTGGCCATGCAGCGCGCGGCCCAGCTGCAGCAGCAGGTCGGATTCGGGCGCCACGCCGCTGCGGTGCTGGTCGGTGTCGACCTCGATCAGCACCGGGATCGCGGCGCCCTGCGCCCGGCAGAAGGCGCCGATGGCTGCCGCGCTGGCCAGGTTGTCGGTCAGGATGGTGAGCGCCGCGCCCTGGCGGCGCAGCGCCAGCACCTGCGGCAGCTTGGCCGGCGCGATGCCCACCGCGTAGGTGATGTCGGTGATGCCCGCTGCCAGGCACTGCTGCGCCTCCTTCAGCGTGGACACGGTGACGCCCTGCGCGCCCAGCGCCAGCTGGCGCTGCACCACCGCCAGGCACTTGCTGGTCTTGATGTGCGGCCGCAGCGCCACGCCGAGTGCGCTGATGTGCGCCTGCATGCGCTGCAGGTTGTGTTGCAGCCGGCTGGTGTCGAGCACGGCGGCGGGGGTGTCCAGGGTGTCCAGGGGATGCATCGGCGGATTGTGTCGCCAGGCCGTGGCGTCCACTGCGCGACGCCACGACATGGCGATGGCCGCCACAATCCGCCCACCATGGCCGTTGCCCCCCGCGCCCGCCCCGAAGAGCACTTCACGCCCGACCAATGGCGCCGGTTGAGCGCCCGGTCACGCTGGCGCGGGCTGTGGCTGGTGGCGCATTGCTGGGGCGTGATCGGCCTGGCGATGCTGGTGGGCGCGCGCTGGCCGCTGCTGATCCCCCTGTGCGTGCTGGTGGTCGGCACGCGCCAGCTGGGCCTGGCCATCCTGATGCACGACGCCGCCCACGGCCTGCTGCACCCCAGCCGGCGCATCAACGACTGGGTGGGCCACTGGCTGTGCGCGCCCACGCTGCGCGCCTACCGGCCCTACCACCTGCAGCACCACCGTTATGTGCAGCAGGCCGAAGACCCCGACCTGGCGCTGTCGGCGCCCTTCCCGATTTCCCGGGGCTCGTTCTGGCGCAAGGTGTGGCGTGACCTGAGCGGGCAGACCTTCTTCAAGCAGCGCATGCAGCCGCTGTGGCAGCGTGGCGACCGGGCCGCCGGCGGTGACGGTGGCACTGGAAGTTCGGCATTCACCGGCCACGACCGCCACTTCCTGATCGCCAACGCACTGGGCTTCGCGCTGTTTGCCGCCGCCGGCTGGTGGTGGCTGTGGCTGGCGCTGTGGGCGCTGCCGATGGCGACCTGGCTGCCGCTGGTGACCCGGCTGCGCAACATCGCCGAGCATGCCCTGGTGCCGGTGGACCAGCCCGACCCGCTGCGCCAGGCCCGCACCACCCGCGCCGGCTGGCCGGAGCGCGCCTTCATCGCGCCGTACTGGGTCAACTTCCACAGCGAGCACCACCTGTTCACCAACCTGCCCTGCTGGCAGTTGCCCCAGGCGCATGCGCTGCTGCGGGCCGCCGGCACCACCCAGCGCATGGAAGTGCAGCCGGGCTACCTCAGCGTGCTGCGGCTGGCCACAGCCGGCTGAGGGTCAGCCGTGCGCGTGCCGGGCGGGCCGGTGCAAACTCTTCCGACGTCGAGCGTTCACGATCCAACCACAGAGCGAGACCCATGGCCCGTACCGAAGACATCCCCGAGCCGACGCGCTCGGCCATCATGGCGCTGGACGTCGCGGCGGCGGCAACACAGCCCTTCGTTCCACCGCGCCCGTTGGCGTCCCACCGTGTGGCCATGGTCACCTCGGCCGCGCTGATCCGCCGGGGCGACGCGCCGTTTCCGGCCGGCAGCGGCGGGTTCCGCGTTCTGCCGACGAGCCTGCCGGCCGGCGAGGTGTTGATGAGCCATGTGTCGATCAACTACGACCGCAGCGGCTGGCAGCACGACATCAATACCATCTACCCGATCGACCGCCTGCGCGAGCTGGCCGCCGATGGGGTGATCGCCTCGATCGCCGACGCGCACTACAGCGTGATGGGCGCCACCGACCCGCGCGCGATGGCCGAGAGTGCCGCCGCCATGGCCCAGGCGATGCATGCCGATGGCGTGACAGCCGTTCTGCTGAGCCCTGTCTGACCGTTCTGCACCCGCGCCGTGTGCGCGCTATCGCAGATGCTGGAAGAACAAGGGCTGGCCACCACGGTGATCGGGCTGGTGCGCCCGCACATGGAAAAAGCTGCCAACCCGCGCGGCTTGTTCGTGCCGTTTCCGCTCGGCCGCCCGCTCGGCGAGCCCGGTGACGCCGGGTTCCAGCGCCTGGTGCTGCTGGCCGCGCTCGGGCTGCTGGAGCGCGCCGACGGCCCGGTGGTCCTGGCGGACTTTCCCGCCGATGCGCCGACCCAGGCCGGCACGCCAGGGTGGCGCCCGGCCATCGCCCTGCCGCCGCCGGCCTCCCCCGCCAGCCCGGACCAATGGAAAGCGGCGCTGGCTGCCGAGATGGCGCTGGTGCGCCCGGCGTGGCAGCAAGCCCGGGCACGCTTCGGCCGCACCACGGTCGGCGTGTCCGGCCTGGCGCTCGATGCATGGCCTGGCTTCGCCAGCGCCTTTCTCGGCCCCGAACACCCCGCCGCACCGGCCGGCTTCGTCACTGCGGCGCTGGCATTGCGTTTCGTGGCCGACGACCTCAAGGCGTTCTACACCGAGGCGGCCCAGGCCACCGGCCCCGCGCCCGCGCCCGACCAAGCCAACGCCTGGCTGTATGGCGACACCCT
>JBBRVT010000378.1:0-4623 GCA_038246615.1 Burkholderiales bacterium | reverse complement strand
GCAGAAGGCAAGGCCACCTGGGTGCTGCGCGGCGGCCAGTTCGACATCGAAGGCATCGACTTCAGCGGCTCGCGCGTATCGGCGCGCAACGGCGCCGGCATCCGCCTGGAGCGTGGCCAGGCGCGGGTGCGCGGCTGCCGTTTCATCGACAACGAGAACGGCATCCTGACCAGCAACTTTGCGGACGTCGAACTCGACGTCTTGCACTGCGAGTTCGGCCACAACGGCCATGGCGACGGGCAGAGCCACAACCTGTATGCCGGCAGCATTGGCCGGCTGCGGGTGCAAGGGAGCTGGTTCCACCACGCCCGCGAAGGCCACCTGATCAAGTCCCGCGCTGCGCACACCGAAGTGCGCTACAGCCTCCTGGCCGACGGCGACGGGGGCATTGCAAGCTACGAGCTCGAATTTCCTTCGGGCGGCGTGGCAGTGGCCGTGGGTAATCTGATCGAACAGGCCCCAGCCACGCGCAACCCGCACCTTGTTTCTTACGGCGTCGAAGGCTATGGCTGGCCCACCAACCGGCTGACGCTGGCCCACAACAGCCTGTTCGACCAGCGCAGCGGAGGCGGCATCTTCCTGCGCATCGCGCCGGGCGAGGTTGAAGTCCAGTGCGCCAACAACCTGCTGTGGGGTGGTGGGGACGCAGGGCCATGGCTGAGCAACGAAAAGCGGGGCAACTTTCGCATCACCGCAGGCGACCTGGAGCCTGGCGCGTCAGGCACACCGCGCTTGCGGCCGCGGGCCCACGCGCGCAGCCGGGCCATCAAACTGCCAGCAGACCAGACGCCGACCCATCAATACCGCCACGCCGCCCAAGCGGTACCGCTGGCCCACCCCCCGCGCGACCCTGGCGCCTTTCAAACTCAGCGCGGCTGACACGTGGCAGCAGACCGCACGACCGTCGACGTCGCCGTCGTCACGCCCACCTGCAATCGGGCAATGGCGACCGCAGCTGCCTTGCCATGAAGCTCACCCCAGCGCTCTCGGCGTATCTGGACTTCCTGCGCTTCATCGCAGCGCTGGCGGTATTGCTTGGGCACATGGTCCAGGACGGATTCAACATGTCCTGGATGCCGCTGGCCCAGCTGAAACACGAGGCTGTGATCGTCTTCTTCGTGATGTCGGGCTACATCATCTACGCCAGCACCGCAACACGTCGCGGAACGACACGCGACTACGTGGTCGCGCGCGTGTCCCGGATCTACTCCGTGGTGCTGCCGGCGGTAGTGTTCAGCGTGGCGCTGGCCGTGGTGTCGGCCACGGTTTGGCCGGCAGAGACGCGCGCGATTGCAAGCTGGCGCCCCTTGGACGCCGGCGACATCGCTGCGAGCCTGCTGTTCCTGAACGAGTCATGGGGACTTCCGACCGATCTGACGCTGAACGGACCTTATTGGTCCCTGTGCTACGAGGTCTGGTACTACGCCCTGTTCTGCGCCTTCTTCTTCGTGCAGGGCCGCTGGCGTTGGATGTCGATAGGAGGCCTGGCCTTGATCGCGGGTCCGGGAATCGTCCTGCTTTTTCCCATCTGGATACTTGGCGCTTGGCTGGCAGCGCGGCCGCGCCCGGTATTCCAGACGCGACCGAATCTTGCCTTGTTGATTTGGGTCGGTGCCGCGGGGTTCATCTGGCTGCTCAACCTCAGCGGGATCGAGCACGTCCTGAAGGACTATCTCCACCACAACGTCCCCGGCTTCTGGCGACTCGAGGCTTCCCAGCGGCTCGTTACCGACTACCTCATCGCGGTGACGCTTGCCATGCATCTGGTTGCGTTCCAGCAGTTGCCACTCCTCATCCAGCAAGTCTTTTTGGCCACAAGACACTGGTGGGGGACGCTCGCGGGTTTTTCTTTCACGCTTTATCTGTTTCACCGGCCCATGACGAGTTTGGCAGGCGCGTTGATCCCTGCCGAGCAGCAGACCGTCTCGGTCGCCATCGCCGCAGCCATGGCAGTGCTATTGGCTTGCTGGCTCATCGCGCTGCTGACGGAACGCAAAATGCACCTCTGGCGCGCTGGCGTGCGGAACGTGTTGAATCGACTGTGGCCCATGCCAGAACTGGCCAGGCCTTAGGCCCGACCAAGACCGCACCTGACATGACTCATTTCATTGGTTGGTTGTTCAAGGATCCGCCGCCGCCCGAAGATGCCCAGTGGACGGGCGCCCGACAGGACGCGCTGGCTTGGCTGACACGGCCTGATCTGGACGCGCCATCGACCTACAGCGACGGGCGGGTGTGGCTGGCCGCTTCGCTGGTCGACGCATGGAACGACAGAAACTGCATCGTCCATGACGGAACTGGGACCGTGGGCGTGGTTGCCGGAGACCCCCTCTTCGCGGCGCACGGCCAGGCATGTTCGCGCGACGAAAGCGTGCGCCAGGCAATGGCAGCCCTGGGCCAGGCAAACCTGGGTGCGTTGCAACAGGCGCATGGCATGTTCGCTGCCGCGGCGTGGAACGCTGCCCGCCACACGATGGTCCTGGCGACCGACAAGCTCGCCAACCGCCCCCTGTATCTTCTGACCACGGCAGACTGCGTGGTTTTCGCGACGAGCCTACGGCTTTTGAAGAGCATCAAGAGTCTGGCCACGCACCTTCAACCCGACCCGCAAGGCATGCCCGAGATACACGATCTCGGCAACCGCTGGGCAGACGTACGGCCTTCGTGAATGTGAGCGTCCTGCGCCCAGGCGAGGCCGTCGAGATCGACCTCAATCTGGCGATCCAGCGCGAGCGGTACCACGACTGGTGTCAGACCAAGCCTGTGGGCCTTGACTGGCCAGGGGCTGTCCACGCGCTGCACACGGTCTTCGCTCAGGCCGTTCGGGACAGAGTCATCGACGGCCCGCAGGAAGCCTTCTTGTCCGGCGGCATGGACTCGCGCGCCGTGGTGGCTGAACTGGTGGATCAGGGGCAGTCTGTCAGCACCTTTTGCACAGCCTTCAGAGGCAGTGAAGACGTCGTGGTCGGAGAGTTGATCGCTGCCAAACTGGGCACGCAGCACCTGACCAGCTACCGCACGCCCGCAGATCGGGTGAAGTCCGCGCTGGACCCGTTCGCGCTGTACGCGCGCCAGCACTTTGATTCGACCAAGGGCGCAGGCCCCAGGCTGATCTGGTCAGGGGACGGTGGCAGCGTCGGCATGGGCCACGTGTACCTGACACCAGACCAGGTCGAAGCCGCAGCGCAAAAGCCTGACCGCGCCCTGGCCGTGGCCATGTTTCCGGTACTGGCCACGCGGCGCACGCGACAACTGGGCCGGGGCCAGGCTGCGCAGATGGCAGAAATGGCGATTTCGGGCGTTCTCGAGGAGCTGGAATCCGTATCGACCGCGGCGCCGGATCGAAGGTTGTTTCTCTTCTACCTGCACAACGACCAGGCGCGGCATCTCTACGACCACTTTGAACACATTCTCGATTCCAGGGTCGAGATGCTGGCGCCCTTCTTCGACGGGCGGCTGGTTGAACTCATCACCGCGCTGCCCAGCGCGTGGTTTGTGCAGCACAGGCTCTACAACGCCTGGCTGCAAGGCTTTCGTTGCGCGGCGGGCGACGTGTATTGGCAGGCGTATCCGGGGCACCTGCCGTGCCCACATGCGGCCCCCGAGGGGATCAAGAATCAGTGGAATTCGAACTGGTACGCTGGCCCGGACGTTCGCCGCATGCGGGCCAGCATTGCGGGCGGTTTGCTGACGACGAACTGCCCCCGTTGCGGCCCGTATACCAGCCGGCTGATGCTGCAAATCGCCCGTTGGACTTGTTTGGCCGGGTCGTCACGTTTCAACCACGAGATCGACTATTCGCGAGACATCATGCAGGCGCTGTGCGACCCGCGCTGAGGCCCTGATCCACGCGCAGCTGGTTCCGCGCGTTGCTTTGTGGCTCCGCAACTGGCGCACCGCCCGCGTCGTGCCGGTCCTGCGAGCGCAATCCCTCACGCCACGGACAGACGCAAACACGGCGGCGTCCGCTTTCTCAGGCAGCATGCAGGACACTGTCTATCGGCCGAGCAGGGCACCGCCCGCCCACCGCCCCCATGCCCCCATCCGCCACCTTCTGCCTGGGCCACCCCCGCTTCACCGACCCGACCCTGGCCGAGTGCGCCCGCCTGCATGGCCACGCCGCGGCCTTTGCCGCCGCCTGGGAAGCCGGCGGCCCGGTGGCGGCAGCGCGTGCGGCGCAGGGCGACTTTGCCGTCGCCGTGCAAGACGCCCGCGGCCGCGCCTTTCTGGCCGTGGACCGCTTTGCCACGCGCAGCCTGTGCTGGCGCATCGACAGCCAGGGCCGACTGCACACCGCCGAACGCGCCGACGACCTGGCCGGCGCCAATGCCGAACTCGACCCGCAGGCCCTGTTCGACTACCTGTTCTTCCACGTCATCCCTTCGCCGCGCACCGTGTTTGCCGGTGTGCACCGGCTGCCGCCGGGCCACTGCGCGCTGTGGGAAGACGGCCGCCTGACGGTGATGCCCTGGTGGGTGCCGCAGTTCCAGCCCCAGGCCGGGCGCAGCTTCGAGGACTGGCGGGCCGAATTCCGTGGCCTGCTGCTGGAAGGCGTGCGCAGCCGTCTGGATGGCAGCCAGCCCGCCTGCTTCCTGAGCGGCGGCACCGACAGTTCTACCGTCG
>JBBRVT010000377.1:0-4637 GCA_038246615.1 Burkholderiales bacterium | reverse complement strand
TCACCGGCGTGCCGGTTCGAGTCCGGCCCCGCGCACCAGGCAAACCCCAGCCGCACCCCCACCCCGATCTCCGAGAGAGCACATGGCCGTCACCGTCGAAACCCTGGAAAAGCTCGAGCGCCGCATCACCCTGACGCTGCCGGCGCAAGTCATCAACGGCGAGATCGACACGCGGCTGAAGAAGCTGGCGCGCACCGTCAAGGCCGATGGCTTCCGCCCCGGCAAGGTGCCGATGAGCGTCGTCACGCAGCGTTACGGCTACAGCGTGCAGTACGAGGTGGTCAACGACCGCGTCGGCCAGGCCTTTGCCGACGCCACCAACGAGGCCCGGCTGCGCGTCGCCGGCCAGCCGCGCATCACGCAGAAGGAACCCTCACCCGAAGGCGCGCTGGCCTTCGACGCCGTATTCGAGGTCTACCCCGAAGTCAGCATCGGCGACCTGGGCGCGGCCGAGGTCGAACGCATCAGCACCGAAGTGACCGAAGCCGCCATCGACCGCACGGTCGAGATCCTGCGCAAGCAGCGGCGCACCTTCGCGCTGCGGCCGCAAGTCGAAGGCGCACAGGAGACCGACCGCGTCACCATCGACTTCGAAGGCAAGATCGACGGCGAGCCCTTCGCCGGCGGCCAGGCCACGGCCTTCCAGTTCATCATCGGCGAAGGCCAGATGTTGGAGCAGTTCGACAAGGCCGTGCGCGGCATGAAGGTCGGCGAGAGCAAGACCTTCCCGCTGCAGTTTCCGGCCGACTACGGCAGCGCCGATGTCGCGGGCAAGGAAGCCGACTTCCTGGTGACGATGAAGAAAATCGAGGCCCAGCACCTGCCCGAGGTCAACGAGGCCTTCGCCAAGGGCCTGGGCATCACCGACGCGACCGTCGAAGGCCTGCGCGGCGACGTGAAGAAGAACCTCCAGCGTGAGGTCAAGTTCCGCGTGCAGAGCCGCAACAAGGCCGCCGTCATGGACGCGCTGTCGAAGGCGGCCGAGCTTGAGCTGCCCAGGGCCCTGGTCCACAACGAAACGCAGCGCCTGATCGAGAACGCGCGCGCCGACCTCAAGCAGCGCGGCGTGAAAGACGCCGAGACGGCGCCGATCCCGCCCGAGATGTTTCAGCCGCAGGCCGAGCGCCGCGTGCGGCTGGGTCTGGTGGTGGCCGAACTCGTCAAGGCCAACAACCTGCAGGCCAAGCCCGAGCAGTTGCAAAAGCACATCGAGGAGATGAGCCAGAGCTACGAGAAGCCGGCAGAAGTGATGCGCTGGTACCTGGGCGACCGCCAGCGCATGGCCGAGGTCGAGGCGGTGGTGATCGAGAACAACGTGACCGAGTTCGTCCTCGCCCGGGCGCAGGTCACCGACAAGGTGCTACCGTTTGATGAACTGATGGCTGCGGCCTGAGAGGAACGGACATGAGCGTGCAAGACACCGTCGGCCTGGGCATGGTGCCCATCGTCATCGAACAGTCCGGCCGGGGCGAACGCGCCTACGACATCTACTCGCGCCTGCTGCGCGAGCGCATCGTCTTCCTCGTCGGCCCCGTCAACGACGGGGTGGCGAACCTGGTGGTCGCGCAGTTGTTGTTCCTGGAGTCGGAGAACCCGGACAAGGATATCTTTTTGTACATCAACAGCCCGGGCGGCAGCGTCAGCGCCGGGCTGTCGATCTTCGACACCATGAACTTCATCAAGCCCGATGTCTCGACCATGTGCATGGGCATGGCCGCCAGCATGGGCAGCTTTTTGCTGATGGCGGGCGCCAAGGGCAAGCGGCTGGCGCTGCCCAACAGCCGGGTGATGATCCACCAGCCCAGCGGCGGTGCTCAGGGACAGGCCACCGACATCGAGATCCAGGCGCGCGAGATCATCAAGACGCGCGAGCAGCTCAATCGCATCTACGCCGACCGCACCGGCCAGCCGCTGGAGCGCATCGCCGCCGACATGGAGCGCGACCGGTGGATGTCGCCCACCGAGGCGCTGGACTACGGCCTCATCGATCAGGTGCTGGAAAAGCGCAGCTGATCTTGCGGGCCCGAACCGGGGCTGACGGCGGGGCCGAAGGTTGAAGCCGGGGACTGCTGGCGCACTTCTTCGGATCAGTCGACGCCGCAAAGCAGCCGGCGCGCCAGACCCGGTTTTCAGCCCCATCTCCCCACAGTGACCATCCGGGCCTTTGCACTATGATGGCCCGAGACCACCTGACTAGCACAACGCACACTTCCCATGGCCGAAAAGAAGGGCGCCTCCGGCGAGAAAGTTCTGTACTGCTCGTTCTGCGGCAAGAGCCAGCATGAGGTGAAGAAGCTCATCGCCGGGCCGTCCGTATTCATCTGCGACGAGTGCATCGAGCTGTGCAACGACATCATCCGTGACGAGGTGCCGGCTGAAGGCGCCACGGCCAAGGCGGGCAAGTCCGACCTGCCGGTGCCGGGCGAGATCAAATCCAGCCTCGACCAGTACGTGATCGGCCAGGACGCCGCCAAGCGCACGCTGTCGGTGGCCGTCTACAACCACTACAAGCGGCTCAAGCACATGAGCGCGGCCAGCAGCGCCGGCAAGGACGAGGTCGAGTTGACCAAGTCCAACATCCTGCTCATCGGCCCCACGGGCAGCGGCAAGACGTTGCTGGCGCAGACGCTGGCGCGGCTGTTGAACGTGCCCTTCGTCATCGCCGACGCCACCACGCTGACCGAAGCCGGCTACGTCGGCGAGGATGTCGAGAACATCATTCAGAAGCTGCTGCAGAACTGCGCCTACGACGTCGAGCGCGCGCAGCGAGGCATCGTCTACATCGACGAGATCGACAAGATCTCGCGCAAGTCCGACAACCCCAGCATCACCCGCGACGTGTCGGGCGAAGGCGTGCAGCAGGCACTGCTGAAGCTGGTCGAAGGCACGATGGCCAGCGTGCCGCCGCAGGGCGGGCGCAAGCACCCGAATCAGGACTTTCTGCAGATCGACACGACCAACATCCTGTTCATCTGCGGCGGTGCCTTCGACGGGCTGGAGAAGGTGATCCAGAACCGCACCGAGAAGTCGGGCATCGGCTTTGCGGCCACCGTGCACAGCAAGACCGAAAAGCGCAGTTCAGAGGTGTTCCGCAGCGTCGAGCCCGAAGACCTGATCAAGTTCGGGCTCATCCCCGAACTCGTCGGCCGGCTGCCGGTGGTGGCCACCCTCGGCGAGCTGACCGAGGACGCGATGATCCAGATCCTGACCGAGCCCAAGAACGCACTGGTCAAGCAGTACCAGAAGCTGTTCCTGATGGACGGCGTCGAGCTGGAGGTCCGTCCCTCGGCCTTGCTGGCCATCGCGAAAAAGGCGCTGGCCCGCAAGACAGGTGCGCGCGGCCTGCGGTCGATCATGGAGCAGGCGCTCATCGACACCATGTTCGACCTGCCCACGATGGACGGTGTGGCCAAGGTCGTGATCGACGACCACATCGTCGAAGACGGCGCCAAGCCGCTGCTCGTGTACCGCGAGCAGAAGGCCAGCGCCTGAGCCTCGCCGACCGGCTGACGCCCGGTCCCGTCCTTTCCCTTGCATTCGCACTCGCGGGCCCCAAGTAGGCACTTCGAGTCTGAGAGGTCCTCCCATGTCCGGTCATCCCGTCCTTCCTGAAGATCCCATCACCCTGCCGCTGCTGCCGCTGCGCGATGTGGTGGTGTTCCCGCACATGGTCATCCCGCTGTTCGTGGGCCGGCCGAAATCCATCAAGGCGCTGGAAGCGGCGATGGAGGCCGGCCGCCAGATCATGCTGGTGGCGCAGAAGGCCGCCGGCAAGGACGAGCCCAAGGCCGACGACATGTTCGAGGTCGGTTGCGTCAGCTCGATCCTGCAGATGCTGAAGCTGCCCGACGGCACCGTGAAGGTGCTGGTCGAAGGACTGCAGCGCGCCAACACGATCAAGGTGACGGACGGTGATGAGCACTTCATCGGTGTCGTCAAGCCCGTGCCGCCCGAGGCCGACAGCACGCCCGAGATCGAGGCCCTGCGCCGCGCCGTGACGCAGCAGTTCGATGCCTACGTCAAGCTGAACAAGAAGATCCCGCCCGAGATCCTGACGTCCATCGCCGGCATCGACGACCCCGGCCGCCTGGCCGACACCATCGCCGCGCACCTGCCGCTGAAGCTGGAGGCCAAGCAGAGCGTGCTGGACCTGTTCAGCGTGGCCAAGCGGCTGGAGAAGTTGCTCGAACTGCTGGAGCACGAGGTCGACATCCTGCAGGTTGAAAAGCGCATCCGCGGCCGCGTCAAGCGGCAGATGGAGAAGAGCCAGCGCGAGTACTACTTGAACGAGCAGGTCAAGGCGATCCAGAAGGAACTCGGCGAGGGCGAAGACGGCGCCGACATGGAGGAGATCGAGAAGAAGATCAAGGCCGCGCGGATGCCGCTTGAGGCGCGCAAGAAGGCGGATGCCGAGTTCCGCAAGCTGCGGTTGATGTCGCCCATGTCCGCGGAAGCCACGGTGGTCAGGAACTACATCGACGTCCTGATCAATCTTCCGTGGAAGAAGAAGAGCAAGATCAACAACGATCTGCGGAACGCTGAAAAGGTCCTCAACGAAGACCACTACGGCCTCGACAAGGTCAAAGAGCGGATCCTCGAATATCTTGCCGTCCAGCAGCGGGTCGACAAGGTCAAGG
>JBBRVT010000376.1:0-4651 GCA_038246615.1 Burkholderiales bacterium | reverse complement strand
CAGCCGCTACGGCATGATCGCCTTCGCCTCCAGCCTGGACCAGGCCGGCCCGATCGCCCGCAGCGCCGAGGATTGCGCGCTGCTGCTGTCGGCGATGAGCGGCTTCGACGAACGCGACGCCACCAGCGCACAGCGCCCGCCACAAGACTTCCATGCGCAGATGCTGGCCCCGTGTGAGGGCGCCAGCGCCGCCCGCCCGCTGGCCGGCTTGCGCATCGGCCTGCCGCAGGAGTTCTTTCCGGCCGGGCTGGCTGCGGATGTGAACGCCGCCGTGCGCGACGCCCTGGCCGAACTGGAAAAGCTGGGCGCCACGCTGGTCGATGTGAGCCTGCCGCGCACCCAGCTGTCGATCCCGGTCTACTACATCATCGCCCCGGCCGAGGCCAGCTCCAACCTGAGCCGCTTCGACGGGGTGAAGTTCGGCCACCGCGCTGCGCACTACACCGACCTGCTGGACATGTACAAGAAGAGCCGGGCCGAGGGCTTCGGCCCCGAGGTCAAGCGCCGCATCATGATCGGCACCTATGTGCTGAGCCACGGCTACTACGACGCCTACTACCTGCAGGCGCAGAAGCTGCGCCGCATGATCGCCGACGACTTCCAGGCCTGCTTCCAGCAGTGCGACCTGATCGCCGGCCCGGTGGCGCCCAGCGTGGCCTGGAAGATCGGCGAGCAGGGCAACGACCCGCTGCAGGCCTACCTGGCCGACATCTTCACCCTGCCCGCCAGCCTGGCCGGCCTGCCCGGCATGAGCGTGCCGGCCGGCTTCGGCGCCCACCGCATGCCAGTGGGCCTGCAGCTGATCGGCAACTACTTCGCCGAGGGCCGGTTGCTGCATGCCGCCCATGCGCTGCAGCAGGCCACCGACTGGCACCAACAGGCACCAGGGGGCACCTGAGATGAACCCTCCCGCTCTCGTCCGCGGCTACGAGGTCGTCATCGGCCTGGAAACCCATGCCCAGCTGTCGACCGCGAGCAAGATCTTCTCCGGCGCCAGCACCGCCTTCGGCGCGGCGCCCAACACCCAGGCCTGCGCGGTCGACCTGGCGCTGCCCGGCACGCTGCCGGTGATGAACCGCGCGGCGGTGGAGCGCGCCATCCGCTTCGGCCTGGCGGTCGGCGCCAAGGTGGCGCCGGTGTCGGTCTTCGCGCGCAAGAACTACTTCTATCCCGATCTGCCCAAGGGCTACCAGATCAGCCAGTACGAGACGCCGGTGGTGCAGGGCGGGTCGGTCAGCTTCCTGCTGGCCGATGGGGAAAAGACCCTGCGCAAGACGGTGCAGCTGACCCGCGCCCACCTGGAAGAAGACGCCGGCAAGAGCCTGCACGAAGACTATGCCGGCCAGACCGGCATCGACCTGAACCGCGCCGGCACGCCGCTCTTGGAGATCGTCACCGAGCCCGACATGCGCAGCAGCGCCGAGGCGGTGGAATACGCCCGCGCGCTGCACGCCCTGGTGATGTGGCTGGGCATCTGCGACGGCAACATGCAGGAAGGCAGCTTCCGCTGCGACGCCAACGTGTCGGTGCGCCGGCCCGGCGCGCCCTTCGGCACCCGCCGCGAGATCAAGAACCTGAACTCGTTCCGGTTCATGCAGCAGGCCATCGACTACGAGATCCAGTGGCAGATCGACCAGCTCGAGGACGGCCTCGCGATCCAGCAGGCCACGGTGCTGTTCAACCCCGATACCGGCGAGACACGCGCGATGCGCACCAAGGAAGACGCGCACGACTACCGCTACTTCCCCGACCCCGACCTGCCGCCGCTGGTGATCGCGCCCGCCTGGGTGGAGCAGGTGCGCGCCAGCCTGCCCGAGCTGCCCGCCGCGATGGCCCAGCGCTTCCAGGACGTGGACGGCCTGCCCGCGTACGACGCAGCGATGATGACGCAAAGCCTGCCGCTGGCGCGCGTCTACGAAGCCGCACGCGATGGGTGCAAGCAACCGAAGCTGGTGGCCAACTGGCTGATGGGCGAGGTGAGCAAGCGGCTGAACGCCGAAGGCAAGGGCATCGAGGCCAGCCCGGTCGGCGCAGCCACGCTGGCCGCGCTGATCGGCCGCGTTGCCGACGGCACCATCAGCCACAACGCCGCACGCCAGGTGTTCGACGCCCTGTGGTCGGGCGAAGCCGCCAGCGTGGACGCGCTGATCGAGGCCAAGGGCCTGAAACAGATGCGCGACAGCGGCGCGCTGGAGGCCATCATCGACGCGGTGCTGGCCGACAACTCCAAGTCCGTCGATGAATACCGCGCCGGCAAGGACAAGGCCTTCAACGCGCTGGTGGGCCAGGTGATGAAGGCCAGCAAGGGCAAGGCCAACCCGGGCCAGGTCAACGCATTGTTGAAGGCGCGGCTGGGCTGACGGGCGGCGCTGCTGTTGAGGTCGGCTTTGGCGTGGGCGTTGCCGTCGGCGCCACCGGTGGCAGTGAGCCTGGCAGCGCGCCGGCCCAGAGCCGGCGCAGCCGGTCGAGCTCGGCGTCGTAGAGCCGGTTGATGCGCGCCAGCTCCAGTTCCTGGTTGGCGGCCGACTGGCGTTGCGCCGCCACCCCAGCGTCGTTGGCATCGAGCTGCTGCTTCAGGCGCCCGGGCAGCTGCCGGCCCTTGAAGAACTCTGCCTCGTCGAGCAGCGGCTTGCGCTCGGCAGCCAGCTCCTTCACCCGCTGTTCGCTGGCCTTGATCGCCAGGCGCACCGTGTCGATGGCGGCTTCGCGGGCCTTGTGGTGGGTGGCCTCGTCGGGGAAGCGGCTCACCAGGTTGCGGTCACGCCGCACTGCGTCGGCCTGGGCGGCACGGGCCAGTTCGGCCCGGCGGTCGGCGGCTTCGCGCTCGGCCCGCTCCACGGCCGTCAGCGTGGGGGGCAGCACCCGCTGCACCGAGCCGTCACTGTTGAGCACCCGCTGCTCGCGGTTGACGCAATCTGGGATGGGCCGATCGGATGTGAGTCGGCGGCCCTGCGCGTCCACGCAAGAGTAGATGCCGGACGCCGACGGCGCCCTGCCCTGTGCGGCCACAGCCCACGGCAAGGCCAGCGCACACAGCGCCACCCCAGCCAGCCGCCAAACCCGCAGCGCCATCGTCTCAGACCCCGTAAGTGTCGCGATACGCCCGCACCCGAGGCAGGTGTTGCGCCAACTCGGCCGCACCGGTGCTCTGCAGATACTGCAACAAGTCCGCCAACGTCGCTATGGACGCAACATCCAGTTTCAGTTGTTCACGCACGTACTGAACCGCCGACCAGGGAGCGTCCTGTCCGGCTTCACCGGCTTTCTCCTGCCGGTCGAGCGCGATGGCCACGCCGCAGGGAATGGCGCCGGCGGCGCGGATCATCGCGACCGACTCGCGCACCGAGGTGCCGGCTGAGATCACGTCGTCGATGATCAGCACCCGCCCGCGCACCGGCGCGCCCACCAGCATGCCGCCCTCGCCATGGTCCTTGGCCTCCTTGCGGTTGTAGGCAAACGGCACGTTGCGGCCCTGGCGCGCCAATTCAACCGCCACCGCTGCCGCCAGCGCAATGCCCTTGTAGGCCGGGCCGAACAGCATGTCGAAGGGCAGGCCCGAGTCGATCAGGCGGCGTGCATAGAATTCCGCGAGGCGGCCCAGCTTGGCGCCGTCATCGAACAGGCCGGCATTGAAGAAATACGGCGACAGCCGCCCGGCCTTGGTCTTGAATTCACCGAAACGCAACACCCCCGCCTCGACGGCGAACTGCACGAAGGCCTGCGCCAGCGGGTTGGCGGCAGGCAACGGGGCGGGCTGGTTCATGGAGATCCCTTGGCATTTCGACTGGTCACACTCAACCTCAACGGCATCCGCGCGGCCGCCAGCAAGGGCTTCGTGGAATGGGCCGAACAGACGGGCGCGGATTGTATGGGGGTGCAGGAAGTCAAGGCCCACGCGTCTGACCTGGCCGACCGCTTCGAAACCGTGGCCGGCATGCCCGGCTACTTTCACTTCGCCGAGAAGAAGGGCTATTCGGGCGTGGGCCTGTACAGCCGCAAGACGCCCAGTGCGGTGGTCGTGGGCCTGGGCGATGCCGCCTTCGACGCCGAAGGGCGCTACGTGGAGGCCCGCTACGACACGCCCAGGCGCAAGCTCAGCATCATCAGCTGCTACTTTCCCAGCGGCTCGTCGGGCGAGGAGCGGCAGGCTGCCAAGTTCCGTTTTCTCGACCTGGTGTGGCCGCACCTGCTGGCGCTGCAGGCCGGGCGCGAGTTCATCCTGGTCGGCGACATCAACATCGCCCACCAGCAGATCGACCTGAAGAACTGGCGCAGCAACCAGAAGAACTCAGGCTTTCTGCCCGAGGAGCGCGCCTGGATGACCCGGCTGCTGACCGAGGGCGGCCTGGTGGACGTCTACCGCCACCTGCAGCCCGAGGCGACCGACGCCTGCTACACATGGTGGAGCAACCGCGGCCAGGCCTATGCCAACAACGTGGGCTGGCGGCTGGACTACCAACTGGCCACGCCGGCACTGGCGGCCAAGGCACGCAAGGAGCGCATCTATCTGGACCAGCGCTTCTCCGACCACGCGCCGCTGGTGATCGACTACGACTTCAAGCTCTGAAGCGGCCACCCGCCGCAGGCCGGGGTCCGTTCGGCATGGCAGTTGCAGGCAGTTGCAGGCAGTTGCAGGCAGCAGAGATTGACT
>JBBRVT010000375.1:0-4655 GCA_038246615.1 Burkholderiales bacterium | reverse complement strand
CGGGGGGCCTGACGCGCAGCGGCAGGTCTGGGGGCGCTCTCAGGCTCTGAGCCCGTGGTCGCAGGGCTCGGCCTTCACGCTGGACTGGTCGAAGTCCTATGGCGGGTCGCTGAACTTCAACGTGCCGACGGTGGACCTGAGCCTGTCGGGGCTGCTCGCTGGTTTCCTGGGCCTGCCGAAGATCGGTTTCGTCGAATCATCGGTCAGCGGCCAGGCCGGGGCCTGGCTGGACGTGGGCTACTACGTCAGCGGCGGCCGGATGAACCTGCAATAGCCCGGGCAGGGGCGGCTGGACTTCGGCGGCGCCGGGCCCGGGCGCTTCGGCACCTTGAACACCGCCTTCGTGCCCGGGCTCACCCGTGCCGTCAAATCCTCCTCGGCACAAGCACTCTCGACGCTGCTGGGCAGTGGCTACGACCCCGACAACTCGCTGCCCGGCTTTGCCTGGGACCGCTACAAGGCGCCCACCTTCGCCACCAGCTTCCCCACTGCCAGCGCCTGGGCGCAGGTGCGCTACGACGTGCGCGCCGACCTGGGCGTGACGGCCGGTGTGGCGCGCGCTTTCGGCGAATGCCTGCTGTGCAAGCGCTTCTCGGCCGAAGTCTCGGCGGCCGACACGATCCCGCTGCTGTCGATCGACCGCACCGGCGTCGAGGTCCTCGGCAAGCGGGCACTGCCGCTGTTCGGCCAGGACTTCTCGATCGGCGTGGTGAGCGCCCGCCTCGACTACCCTGACCTGAAGGTGCAGGGCGGGCTGAAGGCCGACGGCGTGACGCTGGCCGGCCGCGATGCCCGTTCAGTGCTGAGCTTCAACGCGCCGCTGGAGCAACTGGTGCCGGTGCTCGGGCCGATCCTGAGCCCGAAGATCGGCCCCTTCGAGGCCACGCTGTTGTCGGTCGCCGGCGGGCCATCGTTCGGGCTTTACCAGGACTTCGAAGTGGCGGTGCAGCCCAAGGTGCAGCTCGACTTCGGCACGCAGGTGCAGTTCCGGCGCAACGGGCAGCACAGTTTCGGCCGCAGCATCACGCTGGACCTGGGCGAGGACATCGATTGGAAGCCGGTGATGAACTTCACCAGCACCGTGCGGGTGCAGCCGACCTGGCTGCTCGACGGCACGGTCCGCAACGAGACCGGCATCGCCATCGGCGCGCAGCTCAGCGTGGACGCGCTGAAGCTGCAGATTCCGCCACTGCCGACGATCGGGCCGGTGAAGATCGCACGCATCACCGAACCCGACCTGGTCTCGATTCCGCTGTACGCCCCCGACCCTTTCGCCATCACGCGCACGGCTGTTGTCGGCGCACCGGTGGACGTGCCGGTGCAGGTCGGCTCTACGCACCGCGCAAGCCTGTCGACACGCCTGCTGCGCGCGCTGCCGCTGGACGGTGTCGGCGCTGGCGAGAGCGACTGGTACCTGACCTTCGGCATCGACGACGCCAGCTTCACCACGCATGTGCGCGGCAGGGCCAGCGGGGTGCTGGTGGGTGGCGGGTTCAACACCGACTTTCAGGCATTCGACACCGTGCTGGAGACGCTGGAGCCGGTGCGCGTGAAGATCGGTTTCGCGGGGCTATTCGACGCTGGCAACGACGAGACGCTGGACTTGGGCACGCTGTTCTGCGTGCGCTGCTCTGACCGCAGCGCGCAGCTGGTCGACCAGGGCAACTGGCTCGCCGACGGCGACGACCGGCTGTACATGAACCGGCTCGACGATTACGGCACCGACCTGGGCGTGGCCCGCGCCGTCTCGACGCTGCCCTTCGACCCACTGGCCGTGGCCATCGAATCCAGCGTGGTCGCGGTGCCCGAGCCCGGCAGCTGGGCGCTGATGGCCGGCGGGCTGATGGCGGTGGCGGGTGTGGCGGTGCGCCGCAGGCGCAGCAGCCCTGACGCGGCCTGACGCCGGGGGGCGCGGCGCGCTGGCTACACTGCCGGCCATGCCTGACACACCCGCGTCCACCATCGCCTTCATCGGCGGCGGCAACATGGCCACCGCGCTGATCGGCGGCCTGGTGCGCGCCGGCCGCGCGCCGGCCAGCATCCTGGTGATCGACCCTGGCGCGCCGGCGCGGCAGCAGCTGGCGGCCGGTTTCGGCGTGCGGGTGCAGCCCGCAGCCGACGCCGCGCTGGCCGGTGCCACGCTGGTGGTGTGGGCCGTCAAACCGCAGCTGTTCACCGAGGCCGCTGCGCCCTGCGCCGCGCATGTGGGCGGCGCACTGCACCTCAGCGTGATGGCCGGCATCCGCAGCGACGCCATCGCCCGCGCCACCCACCGGGCGCCGGCCGAAGCGCGCATCGTGCGCAGCATGCCCAACACGCCGGCGCTGATCGGCCGCGGCATCGCCGGGTTGTTCGCCACACCCGCCGTCAGCGCCGCGCAGCGGGCCGAGGTGCAAGCCGTGCTGGCGCCCACCGGCCAGACCCTGTGGGTGGCGCAGGAAGCCGACCTCGACACCGTCACCGCGCTGTCGGGCTCCGGCCCGGCCTATGTCTTCTACCTGCTGGAGGCGCTGGTGGCCGCTGCCGTGCAGGCCGGCCTGACCGCCGAGCAAGGCAAGCAGCTGGCGCTGGCCACCTTCGACGGCGCCACCGCGCTGGCCACCCAGAGCGACGAGCCGCTGGCCCTGCTGCGTGAACGTGTCACCAGCAAGGGCGGCACCACCTTCGCCGGGCTGGAAAGCCTGCGCGCCGACGGCGTGGCCGACGCGCTGGGCCGGGCGGTGCGGGCCGCGCAGCGGCGGGCGAAGGAACTGGGCGACGAGTTCGGCTGAGGCTGCCAGGTGCTGGCCGGCACAGCCTCAGCGCAGCGACAGATCCAGCGCCACGCCGGCAAACACGGTGAAGCCCAGCCAGTGGTTCTCACGGAAGGCCCGGAAGCAGCCGTCGCGGCTGCGCTGCCGGATCAGGGTGTAGTGCCATGCGGCCTGCGCCGTTGCCACCGCGATCCCCAGCAGGAACACCCCGCCCAGGCCCAGCAGCCGGCCGATGACCGCCCAGCTCAGCAGGTAAGCGGCATAGAAGCCCATCACCGCCGCCACGTCCCAGCGGCCCAGCGTGATGGCCGAGGTCTGGATGCCGATCTGCAGGTCGTCGTCGCGGTCGACCATCGCGTATTCGGTGTCGTAGGCCAGCACCCAGAACAGGTTCCCCAGCAGCAGCGCCCAGGCATGCGGCGGCACGGCGGCCAGCAGGCCCGCGTCGCGCCCGCCCAGCACGGCCGAGAACGCCATCGGGATGCCGAAGCTGAAGGCCACGCCCAGCACCGCCTGCGGCATCGCCACCAGGCGCTTGGCATAGGGGTAGGCGATGGCGATGGCCAGTGCGGCAAAGCTCAGCAAGATGGTCGGCGGGTTGGTGGTCAGCACCAGCGCAAAGGCCAGCGCCGCCAGCGCCGCACCCAGCGCCAGCGCCTCGGCCACCGGCAGCGCGCCGCGGGTCACCGGCCGCTGCGCGGTGCGCTTCACATGGCGGTCGAACTCGCGGTCGGCCACGTCGTTGGCGCAGCAGCCGGCGCTGCGCATCAGCACCGTGCCCAGCGTGAACACCACCAGCAGATGCCAGCCGGGGAAGCCGTCGGCCGCGATCCACAGCGCGCTGAGCGTGGGCCACAGCAGCAACAACCAGCCGGCCGGGCGGTTCCAGCGGACCAGGTCCAGGTACAGCGCCAGGCGCGACGGCGGCGGGGCGGTGGATTGCATGGCCGAATTATCGGCCGCAGACCGGGCCCGGCCGGCGGGTAAGCTGCCGGTCATGCACGCCGCTGCCACCCATCCCCTGCTGGCCGTCCACCCGGAGGTGGCCGCCGCGCTGCAGGCCGGCAGCCCGGTGGTGGCGCTCGAATCCACCATCATCAGCCACGGCATGCCCTGGCCGCAGAACCTGGAGACGGCGCGGATGGTCGAGGCTGCGGTGCGTGCAGCCGGCGCGGTGCCGGCCACCATCGCCATCGCCGGCGGCCGCCTGCTGGCCGGGCTGGACGCGCAGCAGCTGGAAACCCTGGCCCGCGCCGGACCGCGCTGCACCAAGGCCAGCCGGCGCGACCTGCCGTTCATCCTGAGCGGCCTGCTGCCGGTGGCCGCCGCAGCCGGCAGCGTGCCCGGCCTGGGTGCCACCACCGTGGCCGCCACGATGATCGTGGCGGCGATGGCGGGCATCCGGGTGTTCGCCACCGGCGGCATCGGCGGCGTGCACCGTGGTGCCGAGCGCAGCCTCGACATCTCGGCCGACCTGCAGGAACTGGCCCGCACCCCGGTGGCGGTGGTGTGCGCCGGCGCCAAGAGCATCCTCGACCTGGGCCTGACGCTGGAGTACCTGGAGACCCACGGCGTGCCGGTGATCGGCTGGCAGACCGACGCGCTGCCCGCCTTCTTCAGCCGCGACAGCGGCTTCGCGGTGGACTACCGCGCCGACAGCACGGAGGCCGTCGCCCAGGTGCTGCGGGCGCGCTGGGCCCTGCCCGGCGGTGGTGGCGTGCTGATCGCCAACCCGGTGCCGGCCGAACACGCCATGCCGCGCGCGCTGATCGACGCAGCCATCACCCAGGCCCTGGCTGATGCGGCGCAGCACGGCATCACCGGCAAGGCCACCACGCCCTTCCTGCTGGCGCGGGTGAACGATCTCACCGGCGGCCTGAGCCTGGTGGCCAACATCCAGCT